>CAYYBN010000007.1:374-14446 GCA_964470225.1 uncultured Methylotenera sp.
GCTGACAACTGCAAGTCGCGCAAACATTGCAGTGTTTCACGAATATTGTCGATACGTAACTGCCCATTAAAGCTGAGCGTCTGGTCTTGTTGTATCACAGTAGCCACTTAGGTTCTCTCATCTGTGACTGCATTATTTACCAGCAGCAGCCTTGTTTTTGTCTGCCAGTTTCTTGTTCAGGCTATCTAACCCGTTGGTGCGGATTTCCTGCGCAAACTGGCTACGGTAGTTGGTGACCAAACTCACCCCCTCAATCACGATATCAAATACCTTCCAGTCCTCGCCTTTTTTGCTCAAGGTATAGTCGACTGCAATTGGCTGCCCACTTGGCTGCTGAATGGCTGTTTTCACCGTGGCTGTATCAGCATCTGTTTCCATGCGGAACGGTTTGTAGTCTATGGTTTGATTTTTGTACTTGGACAAGGCCGTGGCATAAGTGCGCAGCAACAATGTCTTAAACTCGGTCTGGAATACCTCTTTTTGCTCGGCACTGGCCTGGGTCCAGTTTTTACCCAACACCAGACGTGAAATTTTTTCAAAATCAAAGTTGGGAAGGATTTTTTCTTCCGTTAAGGCGAAAATCTTTTGCTGGTTACCCGCTTGGATATCCTTGTCAGACTTAATGACTTCAATTACGTCATCGGCTGTTTTCTTCACCAGCTGATCAGGCGCCAAACCGGCCATTGCCAGACCACTGACCAACCATAAGGCTCCTGCCAAGCACCATTGTTTCATCGCTTTACCTTTACACATGCTGTTGATGTTCGCATTCAATACATTCATATTACTTGCCTATTTTGTCCAAGGGGCTGGCATCTAACGCATCCGCACTGGTTTCGGTTGATGCAGGTTGTTTGTCTTTATCATCCCCTTCGGTCGCTTTACTGTAGAGGAACTGACTAATTAGTTTTTCCAGCACCACGGCATCTTGGGTTTGCGAAATTTTATCGCCATTTTTCAGATTGCTTTCGTCACCACCTGCTTCTAGTCCAATGTATTGTTCACCTAACAAACCGGCGGTGTAGATATTGGCAAAGGTGTCTTTAGGAAAGTGGTAACGTGTATCAAGGTTCAGACTGACCACAGCCTCATAAGTTTTCGGATCAAAGCGAATATCGGCAACCCGACCAACCACCACACCAGCACTTTTCACTGGGGCGCGTGGTTTGAGTCCGCCAATATTCTCGAAATTAGCAGTGACCAGATAGGTCTCACCAATAGTACTGGTTGTCAAGTTGCCTACCTTCATTGCCAAACCCAGTAAGGCAGCCAGCCCAAGTAATACAAAGGTTCCTACCCACAAATCTATTGTTGTTCTTTCCATTTTTTCACCACCAATTAAATCATGAAAGAAGTCAGTACAAAGTCCAAGCCTAAAATGGCCAACGCTGAAACCACCACCGTTCTGGTGGTCGCACGACTGACGCCCTCTGCAGTCGGCGGCGCATCGTAACCCTCAAACAAGGCAATTAATGTACAAACCACACCAAACACAAAACTCTTCACCAACACATTGACCACATCGGTCTGCCAGTCCACATTGGCCTGCATTTGTGACCAGAAGGCTCCACTGTCGACGCCGATGACTGGCACCGCCAGTAAATGGCCCCCTAGAATACCCACCATGGAAAACAGACAGGCCAGCAAAGGCATGCTAATCACGCCAGCCCAAAAACGTGGGGCAATGACACGCGCAATCGGACTCACTGCCATCATTTCCATGGCTGAAAGTTGCTCTGTCGCTTTCATCAGGCCGATTTCGGCGGTAATTGCCGTACCGGCCCTGCCCGCAAACAGCAAGGCTGTCACCACCGGACCCAGCTCTCGCACCAGCGCGAGGGCGACCAATACACCGATGGCTTCGGAGGAACCATAGCGTTGCAAAGTGTTGTAGCCTTGTAAGGCCAGTACCATGCCAACAAAAAAGGAAGACACCAAAATGATGATTAATGACAGCACGCCAGTAAAATACATTTGACGTATCACCAAGCCGGGGCGTCTTAAACATTCTCCACTGGAAATCAAGGTCAATCCCAACAGCCGTGTTTCTACGCCCAACATCCACGTGGCATTAATGAACCAACGTCCTATGTTTCGCACATCGTCGAGCAAACGCTTGATTCCTTTCATCTTGCGCCTCGCAATAAACTGGCATGGTATTCGGGGGCGGCGTAGTGGAAAGGCACTGGACCATCTTTTTCACCATGTACAAACTGATGTACAAACGGCAATTCAGACCGGCGTAATTCATCTGGGGTGCCTTCAGCGGCAACGACCCCATTGGCCACAAAGTAGACGTAATCGGCAAACTGGAAAGTTTCTTCCACATCATGCGTAACGATAATCGAGGTCGCACCCAAGGCATCATTCAGACTGCGGATCAAGTCGCAGATGACAGCCATGGAAATCGGGTCCAGTCCGGCAAACGGTTCGTCATACATGATGATACTAGGGTCCAGCGCAATAGCACGCGCCAGTGCGACGCGTCTGGCCATGCCTCCAGACAGCTCCGTCGGCATTAAACTGTGCGCACCCCGCAGGCCAACCGCATTGAGTTTCATCAACACCAGGTCTCGGATCATACTGTCGGGTAAATCGGTATGTTCTCGCATTGGAAAGGCAACGTTTTCAAATACCGACAAATCGGTGAACAACGCCCCATGCTGGAACAACATACCCATTTTGCGACGCAAACGATAAACGCCCTGACGGTCTTGCTTATGCACCACTTCGCCCACAACGCGCACTTCACCTTTGTTGGGTTTGAGTTGACCGCCAATCAGCCGTAATAAGGTTGTTTTACCACTACCACTGCCACCCATAATGGCGACGACCTTGCCCTTGGGAAACACCATATTGATGCCCTGATGCAGCAATCGACCTTTGTATCCGAAGGACAGGTCTTTAATTTCTACAATATATTCAGTCATGCGAGGTGGTATCTGTTCGGTTGGGCTGTATTTTAATCCATTTACGCGCCTGCAAAGTGCTACAGCAGGCCTAAAAGCAAAAAGCCTGTGTATCAGGCTTTTTGTCAATTCAAGGTGTTGCATTCTACACTAAAAACTCATGCAGACGATATAAGGTTTGGTCTGGTCAGGACTGGCGATACCTGCACTGGCTGTGCCTTTTTCCACCACGCGCATGGCACCGCTATTGCCAGCACCGTCGTCAAGCATGGCATCCAGCTGCGTGGCATAACGGCCCAGGATGCCCTCGGAACAGACCGCATGCGCACCGGTGAGTGTGGCAGTCACGGTGCCGTTGAGGCTGGCCAGTCCGGTAACACCAATTTGCCCACCTTCGCTATTTCTGGGTACAAACTTTTCAGGCACTGCGGTATCGGTGCTGCCATTCATCAAACCAGCCAGCCGTAAATGCTGCCAGACCAAAAAGGACTCATCGGTGGTGGTGGTAGAGTTCCATGTGCCTTGTATGCTTCCATCCTGAGTTTGCCCTGTGCTTGTCGCGTTGGTACCGCCATTCACATGGGTTTCCGCCACATGGTCGTCTCCCGGCAGCGCACGAAAACGGTCTTGATAGCCATAAAAATAGGTTGGAATATGCCTGAAATCAGATGCCAGACTTTTCACTTTGGCATTGGCTATCCACTCCTGACCACGTAAAACACCTGCCAGCAGTAAGCCAGCAATGACCAAAACAATGGCCAACTCTATCAAACTGAACCCCTGTTGCTTGCTCATATCAACCCTCCTGATGTGCGAATAGAAAGAGAAGTTACCCGCATTTCGCGGTCTGGCCAGCAGCATCTGCTGATTGCCAGCCTCAATATATTAACATTATTTTACGTAAGTAAATTCACATTGATTATCAGGGCTAAAAAAACACAGGCAGCCATCAGGCTGCCTGTGTTGGGTTGCATCACAACAGAGAAAAGTTATAACGTGCCGTAGGAATGCAGGCCACTCAAAAACATATTCACGCCAAGGAAGGCAAAGGTGGTCACCAGCAGGCCTATCAACGCCCACCACGCCAACACCCCGCCGCGCAAGCCTTTCATCAGACGCAAATGCAACCACGCAGCATAGTTAAGCCAGACGATGAGCGCCCACGTTTCTTTGGGATCCCACGACCAATAACCACCCCATGCTTCGGCTGCCCACATCGCGCCGAGAATGGTGGCAATGGTAAAAAAGGCGAAACCCACCGCAATGGCCTTGTACATGACATCATCCAGCACCGACAGTGCTGGCAAACGGCCGGCCAGCAGGCCACGTTGCACCAGCAAATAGGCACCGGCCACCATGGCAGCAAGCGAGAACGCGCCATAGCCGATAAAGTTAGCCGGTACGTGGATTTTCATCCAGTAGCTTTGCAAGGCAGGGACCAGCGGCTGTATCTCATTGGCATGACGATCGAAGGTGTACCAAAGGATAAAGCCGACCGCAGCATTAATCACTACCAACACAAAACCACCCAGTTGGCGTGTATTAAAACTCTGCTCATAATGTAGATACAGCAGTGCGGTAATCAGGCAGAACAGGATAAACACTTCATAGAGGTTACTGATAGGAATATGGCCAATATCTGGCGCTATCAGATAGGACTCGTACCAGCGCACCATCAGTCCAACAAAACCAAACAGGGTGGCGGTCCAAGTCAGCGCCGAAGCAACTTTGGCAGTAAACGCCGATTGCTGAAACAACGCCAGCCAGTACGTAAGCATGGCCAGTACAAACAAGACATTCATCCACATGATGGCACTTTGACTGGACAGCAAAAATTTGAGCAAGAAGCGTTGACCGCCGTTGGCCAGATCCCCATGATAACTGTAGACACCCAGCAAACTGACCGCTGCGACGACCAACACCAATTTTGCTAACGCTTGCCAGCGCCAACCCAGCACGCTAAAAACGGCCACCGCAGCGAACAAAAAACCAACTTCGTACAGGTCCATATAATGCGCATATTGCTGAAATGCGTATACCCCGCCGGTCAACAGTAGCAAGGCATACAGCCAGTCAAAACGGCCCAGCGTTTGCCAGAATGCCGGGCGAGCATACAGTTGTTGCTCGTAGGTTTGTGTGGTGTGTTTCATCGACGATTTCTCCTGTCGTTATGGTGCATCTGCCGTCAATAGCGTAGTCATTTCATGCTGCATGCGGGCAAAATCCTGATCCAGATCACTGGTTTTACGGTTGGAAGACATCGCCAGTAATACTGATGGCTTCGTCTCGCTGGATTTGACGAGTAACCAGACGCGACGTTCACGGATATAAAACATGGCAAAAATACCCAACACCAGCATCACCGAACCCAAGTATACCCAGTTTTGTCCGGGTGAGCGGGTCAACTGAAAACCACTGGCCTCTTTGAGCGTGTAGTCGGTGAGTTCAAAGTAATAGGGCGTACCATAAAAAAACAGGTCGTTCATGGCGTTCAGGCTGTCTTGCACAAATGCAGCCGTTTCCGCATTGACAGTCACAGGTGCCAGTTGGCGCTGGCTGCGACTGATCTGATAAGTGGCCATCGCAGCCGAATTTAAAAGCTTCAAATAGGTTTGTGCCGCCAGTTCACGCTGCTTTTCCGGCACCGCTGACTCGATGGCCTGTGACAACGCAGAATAGCCACCGCGCTTGAAGGTTTGCAGCAACTGCTGCAGGCTTTGCACAAACTGCTGGCGTAATTCCGGCTTGTTAGTTGGAATCTGTTGGGCCAACTGTTGGGCCACCTGCGCCATCACCTTGTCATCACGCATGGCCTGGCGTAGTGCCATAAAGCCTTCTAGACTCAAGTTATCATCGGCCGGAATACGCAAATATTTGAAATTGTCCTGCACGGTTTCGCGCATACCTGAGACGTAATAAGTGCGTCCATCCAGTTGCAAGGGCTGCATGTAATTGACATACTCACGTGCCTGTCCACTGGCGTTACGTAATTTGAATAGGGTATTGGGGCCCACATTATGTGGCTTGCCTTTGCCATCGGGGGACAGGTTCAGCACATTAAACTGATGAAACTCGTTAAATTCCACCGTGACTTTTTGCGCACCTTCACCCAACGCGCCTTTTTGCAATACTTGCCCTTCAATCGGGTATTGAGTCAAACTATCTGCATTTAATTGCCACAAGCGATACTTCAGTTGCGAACCGCCATCCTGAAAGTCAGACTGGTATATGGCAATGCCTTTGTAAATAAATGGATGGTTTACCCGCACCGTGGCGGTGATCGGCTTGGCCAGATCACGGTCGGTAATGACAATATCGCTCTCAAATGACTTGGGCATACCAGTTGGATAATGCTCAATGCGAAAATCTTTCAGCGCCACTGTAAACGGCAGGTCCTGTATCAGATAACCGTCACGCACCCGCACGAAGGCGACATTGTCGCGCTCCCCTTCGGGCAGTGTCATGTTGGCGCGAAACGACAGGTTAGCCGGGCTCAAACGGCTTTGTTCCGGCACCTTGCTAGAGGCGATGTCGCGGGTTTCTATGCTTTTAAGACCCAACAACTCCTGCACTTTAAACGGCAGGTTGCCATCGAGCAAACCGCCAAAACAGATCACGACGATGGCAACATGGGTAAAAATATAGCCCAAACGCTGATGAGTTCCCGCCTTGGCGGCAATCAGCAAATCACCTTCAGACAAGGTGTTCAACTTGAATCGGTAACCTTGACCAAGTAAATACTGTTGTAGGCGTTGTGCGGCAAGCGCAGGGCTCAGGGTTGTGCTAATGGTGGCCTGGTGACTAAACAGACGCATTGATGTTTCGGTCACTTGCTCTTTGTAGGCTTGCCATTCCCTGAGCATGACTGGCGCATTGCGCATGACACACAAGGACGTTGAAACCACCAAAAACAGCAATATCAGCAAAAACCAGCTTGCATGGTAAACATCAAACAGACCCAGCATTTCAAATTGCTCAAACCAGAACTGTCCAAACTTGACGATATAGTTCTGGTAAGGCTCATTTTGCTTAAGCACTGTCCCGATAATGGAAGCAATCCCAAGCATGGTGAGCAGGCTGACGGCAAAGCGCATGGAACTCAGCAAGTCATACCCGCGCTGCTGTAGAGACATTCTAGTTTTCAAACGATTAACCTGAAAAAACGGGCCACAATGCCCTGATTGACTTTTGCCTTTTCTGAAACAGGCGTCTAGGCATCAACGCCGCACGCGCATTCCAGAATACATGCTTTGAACTAAAAAACTGGCTAAAATTCCAACCAGTTCGACACACCAAACAAAAAGGTGGCCGCAGCCACCTTAGTCAAACTCGCTAAAAACTAACGTAAACCTTGCAGATAATCGGCCACAGCCTGCATTTCAGCATCCGTCATTTTTGCTGCAATGGCCATCATCATCGGTGCATTGGCACGCTCACCGGTACGGAAGGTACGCAACTGTTGTACGGTGTAGTCCGCATGCTGACCTGCCAGACGTGGAAACTGTTTAGGCAAGCCGGCACCGGCAGCCCCGTGGCATGCTGCACAGGCAGGGACTTGCGTTGCTGCAATGCCGCCACGATAAATTTTTTCACCGAGCGAACCTTTGCCGTTGGCTTTGGCTTTGGACAACTTGATGCTCTGGTTGGAGAAGTATTTGGCCAAGCCTTCCATGTCTTCGGTGCTCAAAGCGGCGGCCATGCCGGACATCACCGCATTGGCGCGGGTGCCTTCTTTAAAGTTGTTCAGTTGCTTGAGCAGATATTCGGGATGCTGGCCTGCCAGCTTGGGATTAGTGGTAATGACACTGTTACCATCGGCGCCATGACAGGCCGCACAGACGTTTTGAACAATTTTTTCCGGGCCGTTCACCACGGGTGCGGCTTCCTCGGCAATGGCCGCGCTCGTTATTAGTAATAAACCCAGCCAAACACCACTTTTAACGCTTTTCAACATATGCTGTATTCCTTCACTTTACTGCCTGCATTTTATCAAACAAACCCTGTTCGTGATAGCATGCAGACCTGTATCCATCCATTGTTTGCGTCCCAGCCAACCACTATGCCCATCTTCCAGAACGCCCGTTTTCATTTATCGGCGCATCAACTCAGAGATTTACCCCCAGCCAGCGGCATCGAGGTGGCCTTTGCGGGCCGCTCGAATGCTGGCAAGTCGAGTGCGCTGAACACACTGGCCAATCACAACCGGCTGGCGTTTGTCAGTAAACAGCCGGGCCGCACGCAGTTGATTAATTTTTTCACCTTGGGCGACGACAAACATTTGGTCGATTTGCCAGGATATGGCTACGCCAAAGTACCCGAAACCATGCGTATGCACTGGCAGACCGTATTGTCACGCTACCTGAGCGAACGCCCAAGCCTGACCGGGCTGGTATTGGTCATGGACAGCCGACATCCACTCACTCCGCTAGACCGTCAAATGCTGGACTGGTTCTGCCCCAGTGGCAAACCGGTGCACGTATTGCTCACCAAGAGCGACAAACTGTCGCGCAGCGAATCCACCATTACCCTCAGCAAGGTGCGCAAGGAACTGCAAGCCACCTGGGGCAATGCCATGAGCGTGCAATTATTTTCCAGCTTGAAAAAACAAGGCGTGGATGAAGCTGAAAAAGTACTGGGTCTGTGGTTCTTTGGCGACAACGCAGAGGGCGGGGCCGAGCCAACATGAGCCCCAGACGCCGCTCAATAAAAAAACAGGCGAATCGCCTGCTTCGCGTCAATACATCTCACGCATGAGCACTACTCCCGTTTAAACACCAAATCCCACACCCCATGGCCCAGCTTGAGGCCACGATTTTCAAACTTGGTTAAAGGCCGATAGGCCGGTTTTTCGGCATAATCCATTGCTGTGTTCTGCAACAAGGGCTCACTCTGCAACACCTCCAGCACCCACGCTGCATAGGCCTGCCAGTCAGTTGCCACATGGATGTAAGCACCTGCTTTCAGCTTGCTGCATAACAATTTTACAAACTCAGCCTGGATTAAACGACGCTTGTGATGGCGCTTTTTGTGCCACGGATCCGGGAAGAAAATATGTACGCCATCTAGCGAGGCATCCGCCAGCATTTGTTGCAACACCTCCACCGCATCATGCTGCACAATCCTAAGATTGCTAATGTCACCCTCCTGCATTAGCTTGAGCAAACTGCCCACGCCCGGCGTATGCACCTCGACTGCCAGAAAATCACAGTCAGGCAAGGACTGGGCAATCTTGGCGGTCGCATCGCCCATACCAAAACCGATTTCCAGAATTTTAGGACTCTCCGCACGACCAAACACCTGCGCCAAATCCAGCACCTGGTCAGCATACTCAATGCCAAACTGCGGCCACGCCGTCTGCAAAGCGCGCTCCTGCCCCTTGGTCAAACGCCCCTGCCGCAGTACAAAACTGCGGATGCGGCGCTGATAAGGCAACTCATCTGAAGGCGGGTTGGTCTGATCCAATTCGTTCATGGCGCGCATTATACTGGAGATTGAAAAGCATTCACCTTGAGGTCTCAGAGAAAAACCGATTGGCTGCAGATGAACGCGGATAAACGCAGATAAAACAAGAAACTTTTCACCACAGAGACACAGAGAAAACTTATTGTCTGCTGCAATCAACAACCATCCTGACACACCTGGTTTTTGGGCTCCATCTGCCGCGCCGAGTAGCGCAGCCAAAACAAGATGAAGGAGGCGGCTGTTTGAATCCCGCGGTGGCCTGCGGGGTGTGCAGGCCGCTAGGTTGACAACTAACGTAGTGTTGCAGCGTAGGCTTACATTGCAGCGCAATGTTAAACGAAGTGGCCGTAGCCAATTTCGCGACCACTTGGCTTAAGTCTGGCAAAACAACGGACGAAAGTCCTAAGCAGAGCAACGCAGGATATAAGCGGAAGCTGGGGTGTTCTTTCCTTTGGTTACTTTGCTTTGGACAAGCAAAGCAAAGTGACTCGCCTACAGGCGAAATGGAACCTATCCTAAAATAAACGGCTAAAACAACCCGCCGACCTTAAACTCACCAACCATCAAAAAATCAGCAAAATAGCCTTCTTCTCTTTACATTCAACAACAGATGGGCAAACATGCCGCCCCATCTACAACTGATGCCGCCTATCTCCCTGCACAAACCCAAGCAACGGCAGTTGCACGCCCTTACTCAACGCCAACACCTTAAACAACTCGCCCATTTCCGCCGGTGAGAGCAGTTTCTGCACGGCTGCCGCCATCGGCAAATACTGGCCACTCTTCTCCGGCGATACCTGCGCCAGCAGTTGCAACAACCCGCAATTCATTAAAAACTGCGCCTGACTGGTATAGCCCGCGCAATCCAGCCCGCTGCGCAGCGCGGCTTCTGCCATGGCGGTAAAGTCAACATGGGCCGTGATGTCCTGCAAACCGGGATAAATAAAGGGGTTGTCGTGCGCGTAATGCCGATAATGGCACATCAAAGTACCCTGACGGCGCTGCGGGTGGAAGTACTCACTGGCGCTAAAACCGTAATCAGGCAGCAGAATCAGGCCCTGTTGCAGCATGGCACCCAGGCTGGCAATCAAAGCTGTAGCCGCCGGGCTCACCTCGGTAATATAACCGTCAGGCAACGCCAGGTTGTCGATATGCGCCACCAGCGCAAGGTTCTCCAGTGGTCGCGTCTGCCAAACCAAGCCCGCTTGATCAGCCACCCCTCTTTCCAGCCAACCGCCCTGTTGCCACTGCACAATATGCACGGGAATGGCGTCCAGCACTTCATTACCAATCACCACACCGCTGAAATGTGATGGCAAGCCATCCAGCCATTGCACGCGGTCATACATGGCGGCGGACAGTGTGGCCTTCAGCGTGGCTTGCTGACGGGCACGCAAGTCAGCGCTTACCTCGAGAATAGAATAAGAGGACGGTAACTGACCCATGGCTTCTAGCGCCAGTAGCAGGTCACTGGCCAAGCGACCACTGCCTGCGCCAAGTTCTAGTAACGACCCTTGTGTGGCCGCCAGAACGGGTGCACATTGCTGGGCCAGGGCTTGCGCAAACAGCGGCGAAATTTCCGGGGCAGTGACAAAATCGCCACCGGCACCGAACTTATGGCCACCGCCGCTGTAATATCCAAGGTGCGGCGTATACAGCGCCATCTGCATAAAGTCTGCAAAAGGTATCCAGCCCCCGCGTTGCGCAATCTGCTGCGCCAGATACACCTGCAAGCGTTGGCTCATTGCCAGCGCTTCAGCTGGGGGCAATGGCAGACGAGAAGAAGTCGGTTGAACAGTCATCCGGCCATTATAATGTGAGCAACCCTGAATAAAGAGAGCAATGTGAATTCCCAGTCCAACGACCAAGCCATCCTGATTACTGGCGGTGCCATCCGCGTCGGCGCCCAGATCAGCCGCAGTTTGCATGCAGCGGGGGCCAATGTGATGATTCATTACCACCGCAGTGGTGATGCTGCACAGCAACTGGTGGAGACACTCAATCAAATTCGTCCGCACAGTGCTGACTGCATACAAGCTGACTTGCTCAACACCGACCAGTTACCCGCCTTGGTGGATGCGACGCTAGGCCGATTTGGTCGGCTGGATGCATTGATTAATAATGCCTCCACCTATTATGCGACCCCGTTGGGTCAAATCAAACGTGAAGACTGGCACGACCTGATGGGCAGCAACCTGAAAGCGCCGCTGTTTCTCAGCCAGGCAGCTGCCTCGGCCTTGCAAGCCAGCCACGGCTGCATTGTCAATATTACCGACATGCATGTTGAGCGACCCAAGAAAAACTACACCGTTTACAGCATGGCCAAAGCAGGATTGGTCACATTAACCAAGTCATTGGCACGCGAATTGTCGCCCAGCGTACGCGTGAATGCGGTCGCACCGGGGCCGGTATTATGGCCGGAAGACAATCTGGAGTTCGACGACCGCTATCGCCAGCAGGTCATTGAGCAAACCCTGCTCAAACGCACAGGCCAACCCACCGATATTGCCAATGCGGTGAAGTTTTTGGTGTTTGATGCGCCGTTTATCACCGGCCATGTGCTGGCTGTGGATGGCGGACGCCACCTTTGCCTGTAAAGGCGGCAAGACCTCCGTCAAACGCCGATTGACTTACGAGATTGCAGCACAACCCGTCTCTGTGATGAACATCACCACCGAATACATAAAATCACCTCAAATAATCAATTACTTACCCTTGTTAGGCATGGCTTTCCGCTATAATGCGCGCCTATGAAGATCAAACATTACCCTGACGATGCCAGCCAAAACTTTTTAAAACTGCGCAATCAGTTGATTAGCGCCACTGGCAAGGCCATCGGCGATTACAACATGATTGAAGACGGTGACACCGTGCTGGTGTGCATGAGCGGCGGCAAAGACAGCCACGCCATGCTGATGATTTTGTTGGCTTTGCAGGAACGGGCGCCAATCCATTTTAAGCTGATTGCCATGAATCTGGACCAGAAGCAGCCCGGGTTTCCAGCCGACATTCTGCCCGCCTATTTTGAAAAGCTGGGGGTGGAATACCGCATCGTCGAGGCAGACACTTATTCTATTGTGAAAGAAAAAATCCCTGAGGGCAAAACCACCTGTAGTTTGTGCTCACGTTTGCGTCGCGGCATTATTTACACTACCGCACAGCAACTGGGCGCCACCAAAATTGCGCTGGGGCATCATCGCGATGACATTGTACAAACCCTGTTTTTAAATATGTTTTATGGCGCCAAAATGAAAGCCATGCCGCCTAAACTGGCCACCAACCGTGGCGAATTTATGGTGATACGCCCGCTGGCCTACTGCGCTGAGAAAGACATTGCCGCCTATGCACGTGGCATGCAGTTTCCGATTATTCCGTGTGATTTGTGTGGCAGTCAGGAAAACCTGCAACGGCAAAAAGTGAAAGACATGCTCAACCAGTGGGAACGCGAGCAGCCCGGACGTATCAACAATATTTTCCGTGCCATTGGCAATGTCGAACCGTCACATCTGGCCGACTATGATTTGTATGACTTCAAGCATTTGAGTCAGGCCAAAGCTGAAGACGAAGACCCGATGTTTGACCATGAAAAGTTTGCCAGTAACGACATGGCACTGACCATCGCCACCCAGGATGACAAAAACATCACGTTTAGCCGCAAACCATTTCCATTGACCGTAACGGCTGACGAATAAACCAAGGTCGGATTTAATTTCGCACTTTCTGACGCGGGATATTGTCTAGCGAACAACTCGCTTGTTATTATCTAGCCAAACCCTTACAAAATTGACGGCACATCCCACGCAATGTCCAAACTGCTGATTGTTGAATCCCCCTCCAAAGCCAAAACCCTGAAAAAATATCTGGGAGGTGACTTTGAGGTGTTGGCCTCCTATGGCCATGTGCGTGACCTGATTCCCAAAAACGGGGCTGTCGATCCGACACAGCAGTTTGCCATGAAGTACGACATCATCGATCGCAACAGCAAGCATGTGGATGCGATTGCCAAAGCGGTCAAAGCTGCTGACAGCATCTATCTGGCCACCGATCCGGACCGCGAAGGAGAAGCCATTTCCTGGCACATTGCCGAGATTTTGGCCGAGAAAAAACTGACTAAAAATAAACTCATCAAGCGTGTCGAGTTTAACGAGATCACGCAAACCGCAGTTAAACATGCCATCGACCACCCACGTGACATTTCCATGGATTTGGTCAATGCACAGCAAGCACGCCGCGCGCTGGATTATTTAGTCGGCTTCAACCTCTCGCCCTTGTTATGGAAAAAAATCCGCCGTGGCCTGTCAGCGGGTCGTGTGCAAAGCCCGGCTTTGCGCCTGATTGTCGAGCGCGAGCTGGAAATCGAAGCTTTTACCAGCCAGGAATACTGGAGCATCCACATGGGTGCGCTCAAACACGCGCACGGCTTTACAGCCAAGCTGGTGCAACTCAATGGCGAAAAGGTGGAGCAGTTTACCGTCACCCAGCATGACCAGCAGGCCGAGATTGTCGGCAAACTCTTATTAGCCTCAGCTGGCAAAACCACCGTTACCCGGGTTGAAAAAAAGCAGCGCAGCCGTAGTCCGGCTGCACCGTTTACCACCTCAACCTTGCAACAGGAAGCGGTGCGTAAACTGGGGTTTACGACCAGCCGCGCCATGCGCGTGGCCCAGCAGTTGTACGAAGGCATTGATGTTGGCAGCGGCA
>CAYYBN010000007.1:14456-18825 GCA_964470225.1 uncultured Methylotenera sp.
CGGTGATGCAAATTCGCGACTATGTGAAAAAGCACTTTGATGCTGACTACTTGCCCAAAGCGCCCATCATGTATAAAACCAAGGCCAAGAACGCCCAGGAAGCGCACGAGGCGATACGCCCGACCGACATTACCCGCACCCCGGCCAGCCTGCGCCAGTACCTGAATGACGAACAGTTCAAGCTGTATGAAATGATCTGGAAGCGCACGCTGGCCTGCCAGATGACTCAGGCCAAGTTTGATGCGGTCAGCGTTGATCTGGCGGTCGGCTCGGAAGCCAATCTGTTCCGCGCCAGTGGCCAGACGCTGGTGTTTCCAGGCTTTATCGCCGTGTACATGGAAGGCAAGGACGAAGACGACGATGAAGATGCCGAAGCCAAGCTGCCGCATCTGGAAACCGGCGAGGTGCTGTCGGTAGAACGCATCTACGGCGAGCAACACTTTACCGAACCGCCACCACGCTACTCCGAAGCCAGTCTGGTCAAGGCGCTGGAAGAATACGGCATTGGCCGCCCATCGACCTATGCCAGCATTATTTCCACGCTGCAAGACCGCGAGTATGTGGTACTGGATAAAAAGCGCTTCACCCCGACCGATGTCGGTCGCGTGGTTAACAAGTTTCTCACCGAGCACTTTACCCAGTATGTGGACTACGACTTTACCGCCAAGCTGGAAAACGAGCTGGACGAGATTGCCGAAGGCAATCTGGACTGGGTGCCGGTCATGGACAAGTTCTGGCAGGGGTTTAACCAGCAGATTACCGTCAAAGCCGATGTCGAACGCCCTGGTAACGAACTGATTGATGAGCAGTGCCCGAAATGTGGCAAGCAATTGCAAAAACAACTGAGCCGTTATGGCAGTTTTATCGGCTGTACCGGCTACAACGCCACGCCCAAGTGTGACTACAAACGCAGTCTGGATGGCGAAAGTAACGCCGCCAGCGAACCAGTGGTGATTGGCAAGGACGCAGAGACACAAAAAGATATTTACCTGATGAACGGCCCGTATGGCCCGTATTTACAAGTCGGCCAGCCGGTAGAAGGCGACAAGAAAAAACCCAAACGCGTCAGCATCCCGAAAGAAATTCCACTGAGCCAGATCAATATTGATACGGCACAGATGCTCTTAAGTCTGCCACGCGACCTGGGTGCGCACCCGGAAACCGGTAAAAAAATTGTCGCCAATATTGGCCGCTTTGGGCCGTATGTCAACCACGATGGCAAGTTTAAATCCATCCCGAAAACTGAGAGCGTATTTAGCATCAATCTGGAAGGTGCAGTGGCCTTGCTGGCCGCCGCCAGCGGCCCGGCACCATTGGCTGATTTGGGCGCGCACCCTTCGGGGGAAGGCCGAATTGAGGTATTTTCTGGTCGCTACGGCCCCTATGTACAGCACAGTGGCATCCGCGCCACTTTACCCAAGAGCGTAGCGCCAGAAGAACTGACAATAGAACAGGCGCTGGAGTTATTGGCCGAAAAAGCGGCCAAGGATGGCGGTAAACCCGGTAAAAAACCGACTGCCAAAAAGGCCACTGCGGGCGCTAAAAAAACGACCACGGCTAAACCTGGTCGTAAAAAAGCCAGTGATGGCGGCGCCTAACAGCGTGGCGTAAGCAAGCATTTACTAATAAAAAAGCCATGGCGCCTGCCATGGCTTTTTGCTTTAGCAGCACTGAAACTGGCGTTATAACCCGGCCGCGGCGCGTAAAGCCGCCGCTTTGTCGGTGGCTTCCCAGGTAAACTCTGGCTCATCACGACCAAAGTGACCATAGGCCGCGGTTTTGCTGTAAATCGGACGCAACAAATCCAGCATTTTGACGATGCCTTTCGGGCGCAAATCGAAATGTTCGCGTACCAGTTGCGTCAGGCGCTCGTCGGAGATTTTGCCGGTGCCATAGGTTTGCACCATGATAGAGGTCGGTTGCGCCACACCGATGGCATAGCTGACCTGCACCATGCATTTGTCGGCTAAACCGGCAGCGACAATATTTTTCGCCACATAACGCCCCGCATAGGCGGCAGAGCGGTCTACCTTGGACGGGTCTTTGCCGGAGAAGGCACCGCCACCGTGTGGCGCGGCACCGCCATAAGTATCGACAATGATTTTACGGCCAGTCAGTCCGCAATCGCCTTGGGGGCCGCCAATGACAAAACGTCCGGTCGGGTTGACCAAGTATTTGATGTCGCCCTTAATCAGCTCGGCAGGCAAGGTGGGCTTGATGATTTCTTCAATTACTGCTTCGCGGATAGCTTCCAGTGTCATTTCTGGCGCATGCTGGGTAGATACCAGTACGGTATCGATTTTGTAGGGTTTGCCATCCACGTATTGGATGGTGACTTGCGATTTGGCATCGGGACGTAACCACGGTAACCGCCCATCTTTACGCAGTTGTGACTGACGCTCCATGACGCGATGGCTGAGCCAGATGGGCAAAGGCATCAGTTGTGGGGTTTCGTTAACGGCATAGCCAAACATCAGGCCCTGGTCACCGGCACCCTGGTCCAGCGGATCGTCGTTGGCGTTGTTCACGCCTTGGGCAATGTCTGGCGATTGTTTGTCGTAGGCCACCAGTACGGCGCAACCTTTGTAGTCGATGCCGTATTCGGTATTGTCGTAACCAATACGCTTGACAGTATCGCGTGCCACTTTGATATAGTCGACATTGGCAGTGGTGGTAATTTCACCAGCCAATACAATCAATCCGGTATTTGCCAGCGTTTCCGCGGCCACACGGGCAGTAGGATCTTGGGCCAAAATCGCATCCAGAATGCTGTCAGACACCTGATCGGCCAGTTTGTCGGGATGACCTTCGGACACGGATTCCGAAGTAAACAGATATTCACTCATTTTAAGACGCCTTGAAAAGTATCGTTATGAAAAGCACTGACTAAAGGCTGAAGCCAGCACCGGAAGATAAAAGACCGCATTCTACCGCAGATTGTTCAATTCAACTGCCATTTGTACAGCGCTTGGAGTATTATCTTGCGTAATTACCGCCCTCATCCGCCGCCACCATGAAGTTACGTTTTACCAAAATGCAAGGCGCTGGCAATGACTTTGTGGTCATCGATGCCACCCGCCAAACCGTTTCCCTCACTCAAGCGCAGATACAGCATATTGCCAACCGCTACTTTGGCGTGGGCTGCGACCAGTTATTGCTGGTAGAAACCACAGACACCCCTGGGGTTGATTTTCGCTACCGCATTTTTAATGCCGATGGCGGTGAGGTCGAGCAGTGTGGCAATGGCGCGCGCTGCTTTGTGCGCTTTGTGGTCGACAAAGGCTTGACCGACCAACATGAAATCCGCGTTGAAACTGCCAGCGGCATTATCACCTTAACCTTACAGGCCGATGGTCAGGTCTGCGTTAATATGGGCGCACCACGCTTTGAGCCCAGACAAATTCCGTTTGAAGCCGAACGCTGCGCCAGCACCTACGAACTGGCACTGGCCAACGAAACCCTGACCATCAGCGCGGTCTCCATGGGTAATCCGCATGCCGTCACGCTGGTAGACAATGTACACACTGCTGATGTACACCGGATAGGACCGCAAATCGAATCGCATCCACGCTTTCCGCAACGCGTGAATGCCGGGTTTATGCAGGTGCTCAATGCGCATGAAATCAATCTGCGGGTATATGAGCGTGGCAGCGGTGAAACGCTGGCGTGCGGTACAGGGGCCTGTGCTGCGGCAGTCAGTGGCATGCAACTGGGCATACTGCAATCGCCGGTCAAAGTGCACACCCGAGGCGGCGTGCTCACCATTGCCTGGGCTGGCCAGCAATCGCCAGTCATGATGACCGGCCCGGCCGAAATCGTTTATGAAGGCGAAATTCAGCTCTCGCCACCTTCCCATCCATCCTTCTGACGACACGCTACCCACCATGGAAGAATACATACTGCCCGAAAACGACGTAAAACAGTATTTAAAATCTCACCCGGATTTTTTTGAGCGCAATGCCCACCTGTTAACCGAACTATTTTTACCCAGCCCGCATGGCAAAGGCACCATCTCGCTGGCCGAACGCCAGCAAATTGCCCAACGCGACAAAATCCGTGTATTGGAATCGCGCTTTACCGAGCTGATACTCACCGCTGAAGAAAACGAAACCACTGCCAACAAGGTGCATGAGATGACGCTAGGCCTGTTGTCAGCCAAAAATGTCACCGAACTGCACAGTCATGTGTTGGCGTTTCTTGCCAGTCATTTTCAGTTGCCGCATGCCCAATTGCGTCTGTGGAGCAATGACAGCCATCCGGTAGACACGGTATTCATGCAAGCAGAAGATACCCTGAAAAATTGGGCCAAAGACTTAAGTCAGCCGTATTGTGGCACCTTGCCCACCATGGACATTGCCAGCTGGTTTAG
>CAYYBN010000007.1:18835-20665 GCA_964470225.1 uncultured Methylotenera sp.
AACACCGGCGTCACTGGCCGTCATTCCCATGCGTTTTCAAGAGGTGACTTTTGGTCTGCTGGCCATCCCCAGTGAACAGCGCAGCCGTTTTTATGCCGGCATGGGCACGGTGTTCCTTAACCGTATCGGCGAACTGGTCAGCGCCGCACTGGCCAAACACATCATATGAAAGCCCCCGCTGAGGTTTCCGCCAAGGGGTATTTTCTTGCGGCAATTGTCAGCGTAACCCTGAATAGGCGGGCAAACCATGCATGAACTGCTGGACGACTATCTGGATTTTTTACATTTTGAGCGCGGCCTGAGCGATTACACGCGTCATCACTACCAGCGTGACATTGAAATACTCATCAGCCAGCATGGACCAGACCTGAGCGTGCTAACGCCGCAGCATATCCGCCGCAGCATGGCAACCCTGCATAGCCAGGGCATGAACGGTCGCAGTATTGCCCGTATGCTCTCCAGCTGGCGTGGTTTTTTTCGCTATCTGGTGCTGCACCGGCAGTTTGCCGCCAATCCGGTGCTGGGTTTACGTGCACCCAAAGCCCCCAAAGCCCTGCCGCACGCGCTGTCCATCGAGCAAACCTTCAAACTGATGGACCTGCAAGGCGACGAAACTATAGTTTTGCGTGACCGTGCCATGCTAGAGCTGTTTTACTCGTCTGGCCTGCGCCTGAGTGAGCTGGTAGGGCTGAATCTGGATCGTCTAGACCTCAACGAGGGCATGGTCACTGTCATCGGCAAAGGCAACAAAACCCGCATAGTACCCATGGGCAGCAAAGCCGTCTCGGCATTAAAAGCGTGGTTGGCTGTGCGCCTGCGATGGCTACTTAAGCACCCACAAGAAACGGCAGTGTTTATCAGTCAGCAAGGCCGCCGACTGACAGGTCGCACGGTGCAAAAACGCATCTCAGACTGGGCCATCAAACAAGGCCTGCACAGCCATGTACATCCACATATGCTGCGTCATAGTTTTGCCAGCCATGTGCTGCAAAGCAGTGGCGATTTGCGTGCCGTGCAAGAGATGCTGGGTCACGCCAATATCAGCACCACCCAAGTCTATACCCACCTCGACTTTCAACACCTGAGCAAAGTCTACGACGCCGCCCATCCTCGGGCCCGAAAAAAATAAACCAATCAATCTGTAAGGCAAGCCCCGGTCTGGCGACGAATGTAACGTTAGCTAACACCCAACTTCATTCCAATCTCAGGAGTACGACCATGCACAAAACCCTTACGATACTTACGCTCTTGTTGAGCACCACCTTTACCCTGCAAGCCTCGGCTGCAGATCTGTCCACCGGCGGTTACAGCCGTGAATTTCAACAAATGGGCATGATGAAAATGCTGGATGCCGATGGCAACCACATGGTCAGCAATGCCGAATTTAACCAGTATTACACGACCCTGTTTGATAGCCTCGACAGCAACCATGACGGCAAACTGGATAAAAACGAATGGGTAGGCACCAAACCAGCAACTATCAGCTCACTGGCCACCGGCGGCTATCTGCGTGAATTGGCCAACCTAAAAATGATGGACAAAATGGATGCCGACAAAGACCATTTGGTCACCAAAGACGAGTTTCTGCAATACCAGGGAACTGTGTTCGCCAAACTGGACACCTCCGGCGACAAACAACTGGATGCGCAAGAATACATTGCCAAGCTGGTTGGCAAGTAACCCCTAGCCATTTGATTTGATCAGCCAGCAAGTTGCTGGCTTTTTTTATGGGTGAAAAAAGCCGCCGAGTATGGCAAAATAAGTCAGTGAATTGGTAAACAATTTGCCAGATTCGTGACTCCAAAGGTCACCTCTTACAGGCTTTTACCC
>CAYYBN010000008.1:0-20436 GCA_964470225.1 uncultured Methylotenera sp.
TTTTCGGCTCCAGCTAATTTAGTAAAAAGAAAAATATGAATTTAATCAAAAATAAACCGTTTATCAGCCTGCTATTGTCTGGCACATTCCTTTGGATAATTTCTATTCCAGTTGTAATCTTTTTTTATGGTAATCCAACCAATCCGAATGATTTTGGAGGTATGTTTGGTGCCGTAAATGCCTTGTTTTCTGGGTTGGCGTTAGCGGGTATTATTTATGCAATAATTATTCAACGCGAAGAGCTAATATTAACTAGAGAAGAGCTATCTAGGACGGCTAAAGCCCAAATCGATTCAGCAAAGTCATTGGAAAAGCAATTGGAACTTCAAATTGATGCATCAAGACTGACTGCACTAAGTTCTTTAATTAACTCCGCTAATGAACAAATAAATCAGAATGACAGATGGAATGAAAAGCAAGGAAAACAGAAATTTGATAATACTGATGTATTGGATAAGCGCCGAACGTGTGAGAAAGAAATATGGGGTTTATTGAGTAAGCTCAGACAAAAATCATAATCATCAGTATTTAATTTAAGTGCATTTTGAGTTTGTCCCATCTGTAACTCGAGGAAGTTTATAAATGAAGAGAATAGGTCTACTTACCGATTGTTGGGATACAAGCTCTGTACGAGAGGCATTAGAAACCTTAGGACGGTCGGATGAATATCGCCTTGAGACTATTGAAGATTTCCGTAACGTTGAATCGATTGCACAGGCAGTATGGGGATTACTCAATCTTGCAGATGTTATCGTTGCTTATATTACAAAGGAGTCTCGGAGTATCTATTATGAAATTGGATTGGCGCATGGTTTAGGTAAGCCAGTTATTGTCTTAGCTGAAGGTGCTATTTCTTTACACGGCGATCTAATTGGGCAGAGAGTAATTTCCGTTGATTCCAAGAACTATACGCGTGAAAACCTTATATTTCGTATCAAAGAAGCGATAGAAGAAACTCAGAACAGAGGCCGCTCTTTTGTTGGTTATCGAGGACCACGAGAAGAGACAGGACAATATCCTTCATCCCGATTCGATATTTCTACTATAGCTGATTTCAGGACATTATTTTCGTACGAAGGCTCAGCAAGAAGCATACGTTTTGAACGATGGCTATCATCTGTCGCTCGGGCAGTACCAGGATGGGAGGTAATTGAGTCGGAGTGGACGCACGGAAAAGATCAAGGCTTCGACTTGGTGATTTGGAATTCACGAGATGACTTTGAACTTAATGCACTTGGTAATCCAATCGCGATTGAATTGAAGTCCATAAGAGCGATGAACTCTTCAACGCTTAGTAGCTTTCTAAATCGTGCTCGAATGAGTGGTTTGAAAGCTGTTGTACTAGCAACAACTGGCATCAATGACAGACGAACACAAAATATGCTTAGCCGCCTTCGAAAAGAGGAAGGTATTAATGCAATTGCCTTAGATCGGGATGATCTCATACAAATAATTCATCCAGAAGATCTTCTTATGCTATTCAAACGCAAGGTGCGTGAACTTCTTTATGAGCAGGAGTTTTAATGTTTGATCTTGCACAACTCACCGCACATATTGCTAATGTAGATGCAGCCGTAACGAGTCAAGAGAAGGGGGCTCTTTTTGAAGTGTTGGCGATGTATATTTTTCAGCATCTTGATGGAGTTGAGGTTACAGAACATGACATTCGTATGCCTTCCGAAGAAATTGATATTGTTCTGTGGAATGCGCAATTAGAAGAGGTTTTGAGGCCTTGGGAAGCAGTAATACTTGTCGAATGTAAAAACTGGAGTGGTAATGTAGGAGCTCCAGCACTGGATAATTTTATTGGAAAACTGAGGCGGCGTAGTTTAAAAACAGGAGTGTTCATTGCTGCTACCGGCGTTACAGGCGGTTTTCTCCGCGGAGATGCAAATGAGCCAGGAGCTGTAGGGATAATAAGAAGCGCTCTTCAGGAGGGAATACGCGTAATAGTTATAACGTTCGATGATATAAGAGGTTTAACATCCTTAGATGATATTCGTTCATTAATAAAAAAAAGATATTGCGGTTTGTATGTTCATAAAGTGTTATAAAAGTGAACAGCTTTATCAAGTGATTACTTAAGATTGCCAATCAGTAATGGCTTGAAGGTCGGCCAGACATTCTCCAATATCTTGCGTTGCGCATTCACATTCGGGCGCAGCCCATCCTCCAGCACCAGATCACTATGCCCGCTGATACCATCCAGAAAAAACGGTATGAACGGTGTTTTGTATTTCTCAGATAAATCCAGAAAAGTTGCTTTAAAGCCGTTGGTATATTTAGGCCCATAGTTCGGCGGGATCAACATGCCTAGCAAGACAACCTGTGCATTCGCTTGTTTGCTGGCTAGTATCATTTTCTCCAGATTATTTTTCATGGCATCTACCGGCAAACCGCGCAGGCCGTCGTTGGCACCTAGTTCCAGCACGACGATGCTGGGTTTAAACTGCTTGAGTGCGGCAGGAAAACGGCTGAGGCCGCCAGCTGTGGTTTCGCCGCTGACGCTGGCGTTGGCAACTTCGTAGGGCAATTGCTTGTCTTTTATTTGTTGTGCCACTAAATTCACCCAGCCTTGTTCTTTGGGGATGCCATAGGCGGCGGATAAGCTATCGCCAAAGCAAATCAAAGGGTCAGACTCCTTTGATCCTCCATCAAGCAGTCCAGTCATCGGTATCAGATAGTTCCTCGTCGATGAGTTGATGTGTAGAAATTTCGGTCTGCTCTGAGAATGCAACAAGTTGGCTTTGGCGTAGACATTCCTCAACAAACCCGGGGCGACTTGTATCTGGCACCCAAAGTTTTACAGGATGCAATCCAGCCATGCGCAAGGTATCACGGTATTTTTTACGTGTTGATTGTGATGGGTATTGGCCATTTCGATGCCCTTCCGTTGATTCATGTAACCGAAAATTTTAAGCTAACTTTCCGATTCTTAAACGCGCTTCAAGAATCACATTTTTTAGTGTCTCAATACAAGGCGCAAAAGTCATACTAAAGCCTTTATGCTGCACTAGTGTTTCCAGATACACCTGTGCAAGACCTAGCGCTTGCCTCCAAGAGTCATTAACAACGTCTCCACTAATCTCAGGGCTGCTAAACGTGTTTGGTAGTTGCCCGCCAGTCGTCGGCGCGAATGCCATGGGTAGCATGTCATAAGCTGGGGCGAGTTCGTAGGGCCGACCATCTTCACTCATAAAGGATAGATTGCCGTTGTGCATATCGGTGTTGCCTATCAGTTTGCCAAAAGCGTATAGCAATTGCACACTTTGCGCTGCTTCTTGAGTGATCACCTTTTGTGCCGCAAGTTGTTGCGTGATTACCGGCCAGCTTGCGTTGGCTTTGCCAACAAACTCGGCATCGAGTGCGGCGAGTGAGAACAAGGCGCGGCGGCCGTGTTCGCCGATGCGGTCAAAGCGCTGTACTTGTAAAAAGCGTTGCGTATCAGTATCCACAATTTCGGTGGCGGATGCTGCAACACCTGCTTGGCGTAACGTTTCCAGCGCCAAGTGTTCTGCCAGCAGCAAATCTTTCCAGCGTTGGGTAACCGGGTTTTGCTCGGGTAAACTAAATTTGACCAAGACATGTTGAGGGCCCTGCGGCGTTTCTACATGGGCGGTGAATTTGGGTTGCTCACCCCCTGCGGATGAGCCTGGCAAATCACCGCGTGCGGCTTCAGTCGCCAGGATTGAAAATTGCTGTGCACGCGCGGTTTGTGGGATGGCTGTTGGTGCAACTGCATTAATAAATTGCTTACGCGCTGTATCACCTAATAGCAGATTCCCTGCCACATCTTGACCATGGGTAAGTAAGGCGCGTAAAGCGTGTGCGTCAGACCATTCGCTGAGTTTTTCTGGTAAACCCAGCGCTGCGGCATATCGTGCGGCATAGGCGCGACCAAGGAAACCTTGTGGGCGCATGTCGTATAACCACCACGGTAAACCATCAAAGTGGTTGGCGACACCATCGCTTTGTCGCATGACAAAACCTTGCGGACGCACCGGTATCAACGTACCTAATGCGTCTACTTTGCCTTGGTTATCTACCCGATACACCGGAATATCATCAAAGCCGCGTGATAGATCGCGCAGGCAGTATTGAATAGAGGATGCAGAGCCAACGCGCAACAACTCCAGATGCATTTGAGACAAGGCACGGGATAGGGTTGGTTGACTAACACCAATTAAATCAGCCAGTTGCCGCGCTTTTAGCGGACCGCTTGCTAGATGCAGGCGTAAGCTCTCAATGTAATCGGCCATTGAATGAATAGATATTTGAATAGATAATGAATAGATATATTATGCAAATACGGTTGTAAATACAAACCATTTTTTGTGGTGGGTGAAATTGGCGTGGTATCACGCGTGCGATTTAGCGCGACTTGTTGAGTAAACCGTTGAGGGTTGGCCAAACATTCTCCAGCAGCATACTTTGCGCTTTCACATTCGGGTGCAGGCCATCTTCCAGCACCAGGTCACTGTGCCCGCTGACCCCATCCAGAAAAAATGGAACAAATGGCAGTTTGTATTGGTCTGCCAGTGCCTGAAACGCGCTTTTAAATTGGTAAAAGTATTTGGGGCCGTAGTTGGGCGGTACCAGCATGCCAAACAGCACCACTTGGGCGTGGGCGGCCTGGCTGGTGTGTATCATTTTTTCCAGATTGTTTTTCATGGCCTCGACTGGTAAACCGCGCAGGCCATCGTTTGCACCGAGCTCAATCACGATAATGCTGGGTTTAAACTGTTTAAGCGCGGCGGGTAATCGGCTCAGGCCACCTGCGGTGGTTTCACCGCTGACACTGGCATTGGCAACCTCGTAGGGGATTTGCTTGTCTTTTAATCGTTGCGCAAATAAATTGACCCAGCCTTGTGGTTTGGGGATGCCATAGGCGGCGGACAGGCTGTCGCCGAAAAACAGAATCACGGGTTTGCTGCTCTCTGCCATGGCGAACTGGCTCAGGCATAAACCGGTTAATATGCAGGCTATTTTCAGAAATCGGAACATCATTAATGCAAAGTCCTTATGCCGTTGAAGCGGTTTCGTTGAGTAAATCGGTGCTGAGTAATGATACATCACTGTCCATTTTGTCAGGCTTGAATCTGGCCGTGCCTGCGGGTGAGCGCCTGGCGATTATCGGCAGCTCGGGGTCGGGTAAGTCGACCTTGTTGGGGCTGCTCGCCGGGTTGGACACGGCCACCAGCGGAAAAGTCCTGATTGCAGGTGAAGACTTGAGTCAGTTGGATGAAGACGGTCGGGCGGCACTGCGTGCCAGAAGCATGGGGTTTGTGTTTCAGTCGTTTCAATTGCTGGGTGCGCTAACAGCCTTGGAAAACGTATTATTGCCCTTGCAACTGGCAGGGCGTAACGATGCTGATGCCGTTGCCATGGCTGCGCTGGCGAGTGTGGGCCTGACCGCCCGTGCCAGGCATTACCCCAAGCAATTATCCGGCGGTGAACAGCAGCGCGTGGCAATTGCGCGGGCGTTTGCGGCGCGCCCGGCGATTTTGTTTGCCGATGAGCCGACCGGTAATCTGGATGTGGCCACCGGTGAGGCGATTATTCAGTTGCTGTTTGATTTAAACGCCGAGCATGGCACCACGCTGGTGCTGGTAACCCACGATATGGGCTTGGCCAAGCGCTGCCAGCGTGTGCTCAATTTGCACCAAGGGGTATTGCATGAATGGCCACTGACCAACCACGCACCGGGAGCCGCGTCATGCTAGCGTGGCGCATGGCCTGGCGCCAATTCCGCAGTGTGTGGTCGTCGGGCAAATTGCGGGTATTGCTGTTTGCGCTGATTTTGGCGGTGTCGGCCTCCACAGCGGTGAGTTTTTTTACCGAGCGCTTGCAGCAAAGCCTGCAAAGCCAGGGCAATGTGTTGCTGGGCGCTGATCTGGTGGTCAATGCCGACCATGTGCTACCTGCGGCATATCAGACCGAAGCACAGCGGCGAACGTTGTTGACCACGCAGACCATGGAATTCCCCAGCATGGCGGTGCTGGGTGAGCACAATGCGCTGGTGGAAATCAAGGCGGTTCAGGCGGGTTTTCCATTGCGTGGGCGCTTAAGCGTTTCCAAAGTCTTGCAAACAGATAACTCCAAAACACTGGCTGCGCAGGCAATCCCCGAACCTGGCACTGTCTGGGTAGAGCCTGCGCTGGCGCGTAAGCTCAACTTGCAATTGGGTGAGGTACTGAGTCTGGGCGATGGCCAGTTTCGGGTGGCGGCCTGGTTACTGCAAGAGCCGTCGCGCGGCGGTGATTTGTTTGCGATTGCGCCCAGGGTGTTGATGAACCAGGCCGATGTGGCGAGCACCGGCTTGATTCAG
This sequence comes from uncultured Methylotenera sp., assembly GCA_964470225.1. GTDB lineage: Bacteria > Pseudomonadota > Gammaproteobacteria > Burkholderiales > Methylophilaceae > Methylophilus. The sequence continues at coordinate 6,329 of CAYYBN010000008.1, forward strand.
TTGGGTAGTCGCGTGAAATACCAATTGCTGGTGGCGGCAACCACGCCCGATATGCAAGCGGTGACGCAATTTGCTGACTGGCTGCAACCGCAGTTGGGTAGAGGCGAACGGGTTGAAGACATTGCCACAGCCCGTCCGGAAATGCGCAACGCCTTGATGAAAGCCCAGCAGTTTTTGGGCATTGCAGCGATGGTAGGCGTGATTCTGGCCATGGTGGCGATGTGGCTGGCGAGTTTGCCCTATGTGCAAAACAGCCTGGATACCTACGCGCTGATGCGTTGCTTTGGTGCCAGCAAAGCGCTGATTACCCGGATATTGCTGTTGCAAACCTTGCTGCTGGCGGCGCTGGGCAGTGCCATCGGTTGTCTGCTGGGGTTTGCGGCGCAGTACGGCCTGGCGTTTTTGGCAGGTCGGCTGTTTTTAGAGACCTTGCCTAATCCCGGCTGGATGCCCGTGCTGTGGGGCCTGTTGACCGGCTTTGCTACATTGCTGAGCGTGGTGTGGCCGCAATATCTCCGGCTACGCGCGGTGCCTGCCTTGCGTATGTTGCGCCACGATCTGGAAAGCCAGGCTGGGCGTAGTGTCTGGCTATATTTACCCGCCTTGCTGGTATTGGCTGGTCTGGTCTATGCCCATGCCGGTGATGCCATGCTGGCGGTGATCGTGCTGGCTGCGCTGGCTGGGCTGATTCTGGTGGCGGCCGGGCTGGCATGGTTGGGCTTGCGAGCTTTGCACACTCGCTTTAAAAAAGGTGGCCACACAGGCTTTGGTCTGGTGGGTACTCACGGTTTGGGCGTGATGCGATTAGGCTTGCTCGGCTTGAAGCGTCGTCCGGCCATGACCATAGCCCAGGTGGTGGGTTTAAGCATGGGCTTGATGGCGGTGTTATTGCTGATGCTGGTGCGCAACGACTTGCTCAGTACCTGGCAAACCTCCTTGCCAGCTGACGCGCCTAACCGGTTTGTGATTAATATCCAGCCTGATCAAATCGCTGCTGTTGCTGAAATGCTTGACGCCCAACACCTGCAACATTCCCCGATTTTGCCTATGGTGCGGGCGAGGCTCATGGCGGTGAATGCCCGCGCTGTGCGCAGTGCTGACTATGCCGATGAACGCGCAAAACGCATGGTCGAGCGCGAGTTTAACCTGTCATGGACAGCAAACTTGCCTGCGGACAATCAACTGCTGGCCGGGCAGTGGTGGTCGCCTGCGCAAACCGGGTTACCGTTGTTGTCACTGGAGCAAAAACTGGCAGATACGCTGGCACTGAAACTGGGTGACCGGCTCACCTTCGATGTGGCCGGTACTCCTCTAACCTTGACCCTGAGCAGTCTGCGCAAGGTCGAGTGGGGCAGTTTGCATGTGAATTTTTTTGCCGTCACCCCACCCAAGGTACTGGATGCATTTGCCGCCAGTTATCTGACCAGCGTTTATCTGCCTGCGGATAAAGAGGCTGCGTTTAATCAGGGCCTGAAACCGTTTGCCAACCTGACCATCATTAACGTTGCGGCAGTGCTGGAACAGTTACAAGCTTTAATCAACAAAATGACCTTGGCGATTGAGTGTGTGTTTGTTTTTAGCCTGCTGGCCGGGCTGGCCGTGTTATATGCGGCCTTGCTGGCCACGCGTGACGAGCGCATGCGCGAAAGTACCTTGTTACGGGTATTGGGCGCCTCCAGACGTCAGGTCGGCTTGGCCATGCTGGTGGAATTTGCTGCTGTCGGTGGCTTGGCCAGTCTGGTGGCGCTGCTGTTTACCCATGTTGCTGCCTATTTTTTGGCCACGCAACTGTTGCAGGTGGAGTACCAATTTAACGCTCGCCTGAGCATGCAAGCTTTACTGGTCGCCATGACCCTGGTGCCGCTGGCGGCGTGGTTGGTGGTGAGACACAGCCTCAACCAGCCACCGCGTGCGTTATTGCACAGTGTGTAAGCCATAAGCAGCGTAAAATAGTGCCCATGATTCCGATTTACCCCGCCAATAGTCTCAAAGATGCGCCGCTGCAAGGCGAGACCACACTCAGTGGATTAACCAATCCGCCGCCACTGTCACTGTATATCCATATTCCGTGGTGTGTGCGCAAATGCCCGTATTGCGACTTTAATTCGCATGAAGCACGGCAGGAAATTCCGGAAGCGGCGTATGTGGATGCGCTGATTGCCGACCTTGAGCAAGCCACGCCGCTGGTATGGGGACGCAAAATCCGCAGTGTGTTTTTTGGTGGCGGTACGCCTAGCCTGTTTTCAGCCGAGGCGATAGATAAAATTCTCAGCCATGTGCGTATGCTGACGCCGCTGGAATATGGTGCCGAGGTAACGCTGGAAGCCAATCCCGGCACGGTAGATATTGCCCATTTCAAGGGGTATAAAGACGCAGGCGTGAATCGCGTGTCATTGGGTATCCAGAGCTTTCAGCCGCAATATCTTAAGGCTCTGGGACGCATTCATGACCGTGAACAGGCGCTGGCGGCGGTAGCGTTGGCGATACAGACGTTTGAGCGCGTCAATCTGGATGTGATGTATGCCTTGCCCGAGCAAAGTCTGGCCGACGCCCTGCTGGATGCCGAAACCGCCTGCCAGCTCAAACCATCGCATCTGTCGTTTTATCACCTGACGCTGGAACCCAATACGCCGTTTCACCGCACGCCGCCGAGTTTGCCGGATGACGATACCAGCGCCACCATGCAGGAAGAGATCGAACAGATACTGGCCAGCCACGGCTACCAGCACTATGAGACCTCGGCCTTTGCCCAACCCGGCATGCAGTGCCAGCACAACCTCAATTACTGGACGTTTGGCGATTATCTGGGCATAGGCGCGGGCGCGCATGGCAAGCTGAGTTTTCACGACAAAATCATCCGTCAGGCCCGCCCCAAGCATCCGAAAAAATACCTGGAGGCAGTGCAAGCCGGTCAGGCGGTGGAGACCGAGTGGCAAATCACGCGCGAGGATTTGCCATTTGAATTTATGATGAATGCCATGCGGCTGGTGGATGGCGTAGAAGCGCGCCTGTTTCAGCAGCGTACCGGGCTGCCCTTACGCGTGATTGAACCACAACTGCAACAGGCGCAAACGCAAGGATTGCTAGTACAACAGGATGGCGTGTTAGCGCCCACCTTGCACGGCCAGCGCTTTTTAAATGCGCTGTTAGAGTTATTTTTGCCCTGACTGAATAGAGTGTTTAAGCGCCCGAGTGTCACTGATACGCGTTAGGCGTGTATCAATGCTCGGGCCGCAGCAATCGCCTTGCGTACTTGCTCCGGCGCAGTGCCACCGGTGTGGTTGCGGCTGGCGACCGAGCCTTCTAGGGTGAGCACGGCAAATACATCGTCACTGATGCTGGCGCTAAAGGCTTGCAGTTCGGCCAGCGTAAACTCGGCCAGATCACGGCCTTGCTCCACGCCGGCTTTGACCGCATGCGCCACCACTTCGTGGGCATCGCGGAACGGCATGCCTTTTTTCACCAGATAATCGGCGAGGTCGGTGGCAGTGGCAAAGCCTTCCAGCGCGGCCTGACGCATGTTGTCGGCCTTGACGGTAATGCCGCGCAGCATGTCTGCATAAATTTGCAAGGTGACCAACAGCGTGTCGGCCACGTCAAACAATGGTTCTTTGTCTTCCTGATTGTCTTTGTTGTAGGCCAGTGGCTGACCTTTCATCAGGGTCAGCAGCCCCATCAGGTGACCATAGACACGGCCAGTTTTGCCACGCACCAGTTCCGGCACGTCCGGGTTTTTCTTTTGCGGCATGATGGAGGAGCCGGTGCAAAAACGGTCGGCAATATCAATAAAACCGAATCTGGGGCTCATCCATAAAATCAGTTCTTCCGAAAACCGTGACAGATGCATCATCAGTACGGCAGCGGCGGCGTTAAACTCGATGGCAAAGTCGCGGTCGGACACCGCGTCCAGCGAGTTCTGGCAAACGCTGTCAAAGCCCAGCATTTCGGCCACCAGTTCACGTTTAATCGGATAGCTGGTACCGGCCAGCGCTGCGGCACCCAGTGGCAAACGGTTGATGCGTTTACGGGCGTCGGCAAAGCGTTCGGCGTCGCGGTTAAGCATCTCAAAATAAGCCAGCAGGTGATGGCCAAATGTCACTGGTTGCGCCACTTGCAAATGGGTAAAGCCCGGCATGATAGTGGCGGCGTGTTGCTCGGCCAAATCCAGCAGCGAGGTCTGCAAGGCGCGGATACCGGCAATGGCATCATCCACCACGCTACGCAACCACAGGCGCACATCGGTGGCGACCTGGTCGTTACGCGAACGGCCAGTGTGCAAGCGTTTACCGGCATCGCCGATTTTTTCGGTCAGGCGTTTTTCAATGTTCAGGTGTACATCTTCAAGGTCGAGCAGCCATTCAAATTGACCAGCTTCAATTTCGGCCATAATCTCCGCCAAGCCACGTTGAATATCGGCGACATCCTGTGCCGAAATAATGCCTTGTGCGCCTAGCATGGTGGCATGGGCCAGCGAGCCCTGAATATCAAATTTGGCCAGTCGCTTGTCAAAGTCCACCGAGGCGGTATAACGCTTGACCAGTTCGGCCACCGGCTCGTTAAAACGGCCAGACCAGGCCTGGTCTTTTTGATGTAAGGAGGACTGCGTGTTGGGAGTGGTCAAAGCAATATTCTTTCTGCCAAATCGGGCTCTGGTGCCGCGCTTGCGCGACAGGCGCTGAATACTTATGATGCAGGCACGACATTATAAACGAACGTGACGCTGTGCGTAAAAGCCGACGAATTCCGAATTTTCGTAATACCGGCATCCATCTGCGGGTGTTGCTATGGCATGGCTGCTGGTTAGTGCTATTGAGTGCCGTGACCTGGTCGCCCGCTGACCCTTTGTTCAGCGGGCTAATGCGGTGGACCTTATACTGGTGTCCATTGCTGTTGGCGAGTTTGGGCGTATGCTGCGCGCTCACGCCATGGTTACAAAAGCGACCTTATGTGTTGGCGATGGGTCTGCTGTTATTAGTGCCCTTGCTGCTAACCGCCATAGGTTTGGTGGGCTATGTTCAGCAAATCGAACTCTTGACGATGGCGCAGGGGCTACAAGCCCTGCTGATTTGTCTGCTCGACAGTTTGATGACGCTTTACTATCTGGATCTGCTACAACGTGCGTACTCACCGGCGATTGCCGAGGCGCGCTTGCAGGCATTGCAGGCCCGCATCCGGCCACATTTTTTGTTTAACAGCCTGAATGCCGCCTTGTCCTTGATTCGTAGCCAGCCTGCCTTGGCGGAATCGATGCTGGAAGATCTGGCCGAGCTGTTTCGCGTGTTGATGGCCGATAACCAGCGGCTGGTACCGTTACAGCAGGAGCTGACCTTGTGCCAGCAGTACCTGCGCATTGAGCAATTGCGCCTGGGCCCGCGTCTGCAGTGTGAATGGCAGCAAGAAGGCGAGGCCGAGCAGGTCATGCTGCCACCATTGTTGCTGCAACCGTTGCTGGAAAATGCCGTTTACCATGGCATAGAGCCTTTGCCTGAGGGCGGCCTGATTACGGTAACCTTGCGCTACCAGTCGCAGCGCTTAACGATCCGTGTCAGTAACCCGCTGGCGGCTGGCAGCGGAAAAGTGGGCAATCAGATGGCGCTGAAAAATATCCGTGAACGCTTGCGTCTGCATTACGACCTTGAGGCCAGCCTGAAACATAGCCGACTGGCTGACCGTTTTGAAGTGGAACTCAGCCTGCCGACACGCCGCAGCGGAGTGACGCATGGCTGAAGCCACGTCGCTGCCAACCGTGCTGATTGTCGATGACGAGCCATTGGCGCGGCAACGATTGCGCGACGTGATTGCGGATGTGGGTGGCTATGTGGTGACTGCCGAGGCGGCCAATGGCGTGGAAGCCTTGCAACAATTGCAAGCCGTGCCGGCCGATATTTTGCTGGTCGATATCCGCATGCCGTCCATGGATGGCATTGAACTGGCGCAACACCTGTCAGGGTTGCCGCAGCCACCGGCGCTGATTTTTACCACCGCCTATGACCACTATGCCTTGCAGGCGTTTGACCTGAATGCAGTAGATTATTTACTGAAACCGATACGGGCCGAACGCCTGGCACAAGCGCTGGCCAAAGCGAAACCGCTGCGATTCTCGCAGTGGCAGGGCATACAGGCTTTGCAAGAAACGCATGCGCATTTGAGCATCCATGAGCGCGGCCGTATCCTGTTGGTGCCGCTAGATCAGGTGTTGTACCTGCGTGCCGAATTAAAATACGTGACTGTGCGCACGGCCGAGCGCAGTTATTTGCTGGAAGCCTCGCTGACCCAGCTGGAGCAACAGCATGGTCAGCGTTTTGTGCGGATACACCGCAATGCGCTGGTGGCGCGTAGCGCGATTGCCGGCTTTGAAAAAACCGGGGGGGACACGCTGCGTCAGTCGCAGGGAAGTCAGAGCGCCAGCAGCCATGAGGCTGGCTGGCAAGTGCAGTTGCGCGGCATCGACGAACGTTTACCCATCAGCCGCCGCCACCATGGGCTGGTCAGGCAATTCTGAACCAGCCAAAAGTCCAGGCGATCTACTTTTTCTTTTGCAGTTGGGCGATGATGGTAGCCGCCCATTCCCGACCGCCCAAGCCAAAGGCGATGGCCAGTGCCAGAAATATGGCGCCAAACACAATCATAAACAAGGCGTTAATCAACTGGGTGCCTATACCCAATTGCTCCAGACCAATAAAAATAGCCAAAATCTGGATGCAGTATTCGGCTGAGGTACTGACCACCAGTGCCTGTTCAAACTTGATGCTGTGTAGCCAGGCAAACACCAGACGGTTGATAAAACGGGCAAACAGCGTCCCAAAAATTACCACCAGAATGGCGACGATAATATGCGGCAGGTAGCTGGCTAATTCGTGTAACAGCGACGCCACTTCGCCCATACCCAGCGAATTGGCGCAAGTAATCACAAATAACAAAATCACCAGCCAGTACACTACTTGGCTGATAATGCCGCTTAAGCTGACCTGAAAATTGGCGCTGTGCATAAACGCTTCCAGGCCAGATTTTTGGGTGAAAGTATCGAACTGGCTGACTTCCAGCAATCGTTTGACCGCCAACCTGACCAGCTTGGCCACCATCCAGCCAAAAAACAGGATCACCAGCGCAGCCATCAGCTTGGGAACAAAGCTGATCAGTTCCAGCCAAAATTGGTTGAGGGATGACAAAAAGATATCGAATTGTGCCTGCATAAACGGACTCCTTTATTTCCTCTGGTACGCATTGTGGCTGGCGGCCTTGCCAGCATGGCTCAGCATACCCTAACTATTGGGGTTTGTGTGTCGGGCCGACGCTGACAATCTGGTGACTGAGGCCTATGTTAAAATGTGCACATGAATACGACAACCTCTCCGCAACGTCTGGTCATCGCCTCGCGTGAAAGTGCGCTCGCCTTGTGGCAAGCCAGACACATACAGGCACGCCTGCAAGCCTTATACCCGGCTTGTGAGGTCAGCATCCTCGGCATGACCACCACTGGCGACCAGATTCTGGATTCGCCATTATCGCGCATCGGTGGTAAAGGCCTATTTGTTAAAGAGCTGGAAACCGCCTTGGCCGATGGTCGTGCCGACCTGGCCGTGCACAGCATGAAAGACGTGCCCATGCATCTGCCCGAGGGCTTTATGCTGGCCGCTACCGGCGAGCGCGAAGACCCGCGTGATGCCTTTGTGTCCAATCATTTCAGCCGTCTTGAAGACCTGCCTGCGGGCAGCATTGTCGGTACCTCCAGTTTGCGTCGGCAAAGCCAGATTCAGGCGCGTTTTCCGCACCTCAAAATCGAGTCTTTGCGTGGCAATGTGCAAACCCGTTTGCGCAAGCTGGATGAAGGCCAATATGCCGCCATTATTCTGGCTGCTGCCGGGCTGATTCGTCTTGAGCTGGGTGCCCGCATCACCAGTTTGATTGACCCTGAACACAGTATCCCGGCGGTAGGTCAGGGGGCGCTGGGCATCGAAATTCTGGCCAGCCGCACTGATTTGCTGGCGGTGCTGGCGCCGCTGAATCACCCGGATACCCAGCGTTGTGTCGAGGCCGAGCGTGGCTTTAGTCGGGCACTGGCCGGTAGTTGTACCGTGCCGCTGGGGGCTTATGCCACGCGGTCTGGCGAGCGGGTACACATGACCGGGTTTGTTGCCAGTGTCGACGGTCGTCAGCTATTGCGCGAAACCGTTTCTGCTGACGTGGCTTCTGCCGAGGCGGCCGAGCGTCTGGGCCAACAACTGGCGCAACAACTTGTGGCGCGCGGGGCTGACCAGATACTGGCAGCGCTGGATGGCGTGAAATGACCCAGCCGCTGGCCGGCGTTACGGTGGCCATCACCCGCCCGGCAGATCAGGCACAAGCCCTGAGTGCGGGCGTGCAGGCCGCCGGTGGTCAGGTCATGCTTTATTCACTCATCGAAATTGTTGGTCTGGATGACTTGTCTGGCTATCGGCAACAACTGCAACAAGGCCCTTTTGATTGGGTGATTTTTATCAGCAGCAACGCGGTTGCACATGGTTTACCGGCCTTGCAACAACAAGGCATCGCTGACCAGTGCCGCGTTGCCGCCATCGGGCCGGTGACTGCAACCCAGCTCAAGCAACAGGGCATCGCCGAGGTGCTGACGCCAGCCTTGCGCTTTGACAGTGAGTCCTTGCTGGCGCTGCCTGAATTTCAGACCATGCACGGACAACGTGTGCTGATTGTGCGCGGTGTCGGTGGCCGCGAGGTGCTGGCCGATACCTTGCGTGCCCGTGGCGCCGAGGTGGTGTTTGGTGAGTGTTATCGACGTATCAACCCGCAAACCAGTCTGGCGCCAATGCAACAAGCGTTTGCGCAGGGCCGGTTACAGGCGCTGGTGGTCACCAGCAGTGAAGCCTTGCGCCATTTAATTCAACTGGCGTCCAACCGCGCGGTATCTGACGACTGGTTAATCACCTTGCCGATTTGCGTCAACCATGCACGTATTGCCGAACAGGCCCTTGCCGCCGGTTTGCAAGCCCATTGCGCCAGTGCGCCCGGCGATAACGCCATGCTGGCACTCTTGACCCGCCTCTTTAGTACGCGCAGTATTTCTTAAGTATCCCCTCTACACAGACCCCGGCTCATCGCCAGGTGTTTGTCGTCAAAAAAGCAGATTCGTGCTTTGGGGGGATGCGCAGTCACCCCAGATTCTGTTATCTTTTCTGTTGCGGTTGCTGAGCTTACTGGCAATCAGGGCAGGCAAAAAAGAACAAAAAACAAACAATGTTGAACAGTAGGGGGTTGAAATGTGGATGGGAATATTACGTCGCTTATGTCGAGGCCTGTTTCGCGTACAGGTGACCGGACTGGCGCATGTGCCCAAGCAAGAGGGCGTGCTGATTATTGCCAACCATGAGTCGTCACTGGATGGCCTATTGTTAGGGCTGTTTATCCCCAAGCGTGCCACTTTTGTCGTGCATGAGGATTCTCGCCGTCATGCCTTGTTTCGTTTGTTTTTGAAATTGACGCCACATCTGGCAGTGGACCCTCGCAACCCCTATGCCATACGTCAGGTGTTGCAGCGCTTGCGTGCCGGTGAAAATGTGGTGATTTTTCCCGAAGGCCGCGCCACCATGGCCAGTGACCTGATGAAAGTCTATGACGGTACTGGTTTGCTGGCGGCACGAACCGGCATTCCAATTCTGCCGGTGCGGGTTGAAGGGGCGGCCCAGTCCTTTTTTGGTCATGCCATCCAGACCGGTTGGCGCAAATGGTTGCCTGGCCGCCTGCTGCCCAAAGTCACTTTGAATATTCTGCCGGTCTCCGATGTCCGCATTGCTCAGCCTGGTCAGTTTGCCACTCTGTCAGCTCGACAACGGCGGCGCATTACTGGTGAATCCATGCGCAGCCTGATGCAGACCATGCTCTACCGTAGCCGCCAGAGCTGTACGCTGTTTGGTGCGTTTCTGGATACACTGGACAAGTTCGGCAGCAAAACCCGCATCATGGAAGACCTCAATCAGGTGGAGGAGACCTACCACGAGTTGCTGAAAAAGTCGCTGGCGCTGGGCCGCATTGCCTGCAAGGTCAGTCAGCCGGAAGAAGTGGTGGGCGTTCTAATGCCCAACGTCAACAATACGGTAGCGCTGGTGCTGGGCATGACAGCGTTTCGCCGGATACCAGCCATGCTCAACTACACGGCGGGTGCCGATGGCATGCGCAATGCCTGTATTGTGGCCAATGTGCGCACCATCATCACCTCACGCAAGTTTATTGAAACTGCCAAGCTGGAAGAGGTGGTCGCCCAGCTTGCCAGTGTGGATAGCCGTCATTTGAATGTTGTGTACTTGGAGGATTTGCGTAGCGAATTTGGCGTGATTGATCGCGCCTGGCTGATGGGCTACGCCCTGCATTATCCGCGTGCCGCCATGGAGCCTTCACGCGCTGAGGATACCGCCATCATCCTGTTTACCTCTGGTTCCGAGGGTAAACCCAAGGGCGTGGTGCATAGCCATAAAAGTATCTTGTCTAATATTCACCAGATCATGGCCAAGCTGGACTTTAAAACCAGCGACAAATTCATGATGTCTTTACCTCTGTTTCATGCCTTTGGGTTTACCGGAACCTTGTTGCCGCTGTTTAACGGCATTGCCGTCGTGCTGTTTCCCTCACCGCTGCAATACAAAGTGATACCAGAAGTCATTGCCAACAAAGGCTGCACGGTGTTTTTCTCCACCAGCACTTTTCTGTCCAACTACGCCAAGTATGCCCATCCGTATGACTTCAGCAAGCTGCGGGTGGTGTTTGCCGGGGCGGAAAAACTTAACGATGAGGTACGCAAGGTTTATCAGGAAAAATTTGGCCTGCAAATTCTGGAAGGCTACGGCACCACCGAATGCGCGCCAGTCTTGTCCGCCAACGCCTCAAATAGCAATAAACCTGGCACAGTGGGTCAGTTCCTACCCGGCATCGACGATAAAAGTGTGCCTGTGCCAGGCATTGCCCATGGGGGGGTGTTACATGTCAAAGGCGATAATGTCATGCGTGGCTATTACAAGTACGAAGCACCCGCCGTGTTGGTACCGCCTGCCGATGGCTGGTACGACACGGGTGATGTGGTTGAGATAGATGCCGCCGGATTTATTGAAATCCGTGGCCGGGTCAAACGTTTTGCCAAGGTGGCGGGTGAAATGGTGTCACTCGAAATCGTCGAAAAAATTGCCGGTGTCGCGGCCCCGGAATGTATGCACGCCGCCGTGACCCAACCTGATGCCAGCCGCGGCGAAAATATTGTGCTGTTTAGCACCGATGCCGCGCTTAAACGCGAAGACCTGCAAATTGTGGCCAAAAACCTTGGCCTGCCCGAGTTGGCCATTGCGCGTAAAATTGTCAAGCTGGAAGAAATCCCTTTGCTAGGCACCGGTAAAACCGATTACTACACACTCACCTTGATGGCGGCCAGCATATGACACGACTGCGCGCCTTGTTGTCACAAACTCGGTTTGCTCCATTTTTTTGGACACAGGCGTTGGGCGCCTTGAATGATAATGTGTTCAAAACAGCATTGGTTACATTGGTTGCCTTTCACAGCCATCGCTTGACCACGCTGGACACAGGTTTGCTGGTGACCCTGTTACCAGGTGTGTTTATTCTGCCTTTTTTTCTATTTTCGGCCACGGCCGGGCAGTTGGCTGACAAGTACGAGAAAACATACCTGATTCGGCTGGTCAAACAATTGGAAATCGGCATCATGTTGCTGGCTAGCATAGGCTTTTTATTCAACAGTCTGGCCATTTTGGCCGCCGCGCTGTTTTTAATGGGCTGCCATTCCGCGTTGTTTGGTCCAGTCAAATATGCCTATCTGCCGCAACATTTACAATCGCATGAGTTAACGGCGGCCAATGGTCTGGTCGAAATGGGCACCTTTGTCGCCATTTTGCTTGGCCAAATGTTGGGCGCCTGGCTGTCCAGTGTGTCGGATTACGCGCTGATTACCAGCCTGTCGGTACTGCTGATCGCCCTGGGCGGCTATGCCAGCAGCCTGTGCATTCCACACATGGCTGCGGTGGCCCCGCAACTTAAGGTACAGTGGCAACCAATGGCGGCCACCCTGACCACGCTACGAAACGCGCGCCGCCAACCTGCGTTATGGGTAGCCATATTGGCGATTTCCTGGTTCTGGTTTTTTGGTGCCACTTTACTGACACAATTGCCCAGTCTGGTTGGGCAGGTATTACATGGCAGCGAACATGATTTTATTGCCCTGCTTAGTGTATTTTCAATTGGGGTAGGGTTGGGTTCATTGTGTTGTGAAGTGTTGTCGCGTGGTCGACATACGCTGGGTTTGGTGATGCTGGGTATGACCGGAATGAGTGTATTTGGCTGGGATTTTGCCATGGTAAGTGCTAGCCAGCCGCACTTGACAAGCATGGTTGCTGCGAATCTGCCTGCCGTTAGCTCTTGGCCAGACTGGCGCCTGTTATTTGATCTTGGCCTGCTTGGCGGATGTGGTGGACTGTATATTGTGCCTTTGTATGTACAGTTACAAAGTGGCGCTGATCAGGAATGTCGTGCTCAGATCATTGCGGCCAATAACATTATGAATGCCCTGTGGATGGTGCTGTCGGCCGTCTGCTCGGCGGTTTTGCTGGGGTCAGGCTGTACGATTCCACAATTATTGGCAATTACGACCGGCATGCATCTGCTTATGGGCGTGTATCTATGTTACCGACAGCCTTTGTATAAACTTAGTACCATTGCCTATGTGCGGCAGCTTTGCAACAGCCGCGTTGAACGCTAATAGTGCCTGTGCGCTGACAGCGGCTGTCATCATCAATGTACCATCTTGCATGGTGCTTACTTCAAGCTACCAGTGCGTTAATACCCAGCGTTCAATGAACAAAGGAGCAAAATGCCCCTTTGTATTGATTGCGCCCGGTTAACTAAAGCTGGCGTTATTCAAGCTATCAGGCTTGTTTACGACGCACAGCGGCACTCACGAAGCCCACACCGGCCAGTAACAACACCAGACTTTCAGGTTCAGGCACCGCAGCCGCATTAAAACCATTCAAACGCAGCGCGCTTATTTGGGCGTCAGTCAGGGCCTCATCATAAACAAATACATTGTCGATTTTACCGGCAAAAAACTCACCAAATGAAGGGTTGTGACCAATGTCGAAGAAGTCCCATGCCGCATCATAGTTGGTTGAGGTGGTCAGTTTGGTACCGTCTACCCAAAAGCTCATGCTGTTTATGGTGTTGTCGTAAGTGGCTGCGATAAATGTCCACTGATTTAAGGGCGCAACTCCGCCGTTTCCTAGCACGCCAGCGCCAGTAAAAGCGGAAAATTGCCCAGAGGTGCCACCACGAAAGTCTATGCCTATTGAGCGGTCAAAATTCATATTATCGTTGGAGAGTACTTGTCTGATGGGCGTATTGTCGGTCAGTTGCACCCAGGCGCCCCAGGTCATCTGAGGGATGGTGGTTTGTCTAACATCCAGATTTACCCGGACGAATTGATCCACGCCGTTTAGTGATAATGCGCCACCTTGATAACCCGCTGCATCATAGGTGGCATTCACATTGGTGGCCGTGACCCCATTTCCTGAACTGTCTTGCACCAGTTGTGCGCTGTCATTAAATTGAAATAAGGCAACCAATCCCGCATGCGCGGTACTTGAAATGCCCAAACTGATTGGCAATAGCCAATACATCAGATTTTTCATCATCGTTCTCCTGGAATTAACTGTGAAGATTTCACGCTTTGTGTAACCCAACCACTGCTTTGCATCCAATCCACTTTTGTACATTAACCTGCTTTTCCACCACCAACTACAGCATCATGCGTGATTCAAAATAATTGCCATCCATCATGCATGCCGACCAATCATCCAACCATTTTTGAGGATAAACCATTGTACTAAGGTATGATTTTCGGCAATCGCTCACCCGTACCAAAGCCACCTTATGCATGAAACGAACATAACAATCAGGCATAACCCGCTATAATCACGACTCCACCAAAATGATGATTTAGGCATGCGAAACACCACTTCCGAAAGTAATCCCGGCTGCAAAAGCTTGTGGGCCTTGGGTCACCGTCTGGGGCCGTTTGCGCCTTTGTTGGTGATGCTGTTGACGGGTTTATTGCTGTTATCTTT
>CAYYBN010000009.1:0-20389 GCA_964470225.1 uncultured Methylotenera sp.
GGCGCAAAGTGATTTTTAACCGGAGTGTACAAACAGTACATGAGGATTAAAAACCGCTTTGCAACACCGCACCCGCGAGCGCAGTAGGTCAGGCCTTAGAATTTTCCGTAGTAGCCTTCTTTAAAAGCATCGAATAAGTTAGCCGCCGTATGGATTTCACCGTCGTACTCAATCTCTTCGTTGCCTTTGGCTTCAATCTCGGTGCCATCTTCCAGCGTAAACTTGTAGGTGGTGCTCTCTAAGTCTTTTTCGGTCACCAATACGCCCTGGAAGGCTTCCGGGTTAAACCTAAAGGTGGTGCAACCTTTCAGGCCTTTGTCGTAGGCGTAGAGGTAGATGTCTTTAAAGTCTTCAAAGTCGTAATCGGTCGGCACGTTGATGGTTTTGGAGATGGAGCTATCAATCCATTTTTGTGCAGCGGCCTGAATATCCACGTGGGCCTTGGCCTTGATGGTGGATGAATCCATAAAGTAGTCGGGCAGTTGCTCTTCTGGCTTGTCGCTAAACGGCATGGCGTTGGCGTTGACCAGCTCGCGGTAGGCCAGCAGCTCATAGCTGAACACGTCGACTTTCTCTTTGGATTTTTTGCCTTCACGAATCACATTCCGTGCATAGTGGTGGGCAAAGCTCGGCTCGATACCGTTGCTGGCGTTGTTGGCCAGGCTTAAAGAGATGGTACCCGTTGGCGCAATCGAGCTATGGTGCGTAAAGCGCACGCCCTTGGTCGCGATTTGGTTACGCAAACCTTCGGGGAACTGCTGCATATAGCGGCTGTATTTGCCCAGCAATACCTTACCAGCGATTTTCTGGCCGACTTTAATGCCATCGGCCGCCATTTCTGGACGCACGCGCAGCATGTCGGCGGTGACTTCAAATTTTTCATCCATGATGGGTGCCGGGCCTTTTTCATCGGCCAGTTGTACGCCAACCTCCCAGCCCACTTCGGCCATGACGCGGGTGACTTCTTCAGTAAACTTGACGGAGTCTTCGTCACCGTATTTCATGGTCAGCATGGTCAGGGTGGAACCCAGACCCAGATAGCCCATGCCGTGACGGCGTTTGCGGGCGATTTCCTGGCGTTGATGTTCTAGCGGCAGGCCGTTGATTTCCACAACGTTGTCCAGCATGCGGGTGAACACCGACACCACTTCGCGGTATTCGTCCCAGTCAAAATAGGCTTCGCTGGTGAAGGGCTTGCGTACAAACTTGGTCAGGTTAACCGAGCCCAGCAGACAAGCGCCATACGGCGGCAGTGGTTGCTCACCACACGGGTTAGTGGCGCGGATGTTTTCGCAGAACCAGTTGTTGTTCATCTCGTTGACGCGGTCAATCAGGATAAAACCGGGTTCAGCAAAGTCGTAGGTGGAGGACATAATCACATCCCACAGACGGCGTGCCTTGATGGTTTTGTAGATGCGGCAAGCCACTTTACCGGCGTCAGGGCCTTCCAGCTTGGTCAGGTATTTGCCTTTGATTGGCCAGTCGCGCCACACCACTTGTGACTCGTCGTTGACGTTGAGGCCATCAATAATCGCTTCTTTTTCGGTGACCGGGAAGGCCAGACGCCATTCGGCATCAGCTTTGACCGCTTCCATGAATTCTTTGGTAATCAGGCAGCTCAGGTTGAACTGGCGCAAACGGCCGTTTTCGCGCTTGGCTTTGATAAAGTCAGTCACGTCCGGGTGGCTAATATCAAAGGTCGCCATTTGTGCACCACGACGGCCACCGGCAGAAGACACGGTGAAACACATTTTGTCGTAGATATCCATAAAGCTTAATGGACCCGAGGTGTAGGCACCGGCACCGGCCACAAACGCGCCTTTTGGACGTAGCGTGGAAAACTCGTAACCAATGCCGCAACCGGCTTTCAGGGTCAGGCCAGCTTCGTGTACCTTGCCCAGTATGTCGTCCATGCTGTCTTCCACCACGCCGGACACGGTGCAGTTAATGGTCGAGGTGGCTGGTTTGTGTTCTTGCGCACCAGCGTTGGAAGTAATGCGACCGGCCGGGATGGCACCACGGCGCAAGGCCCACAGGAATTTCTCATGCCACTCGGCTTTTTTCTCTTCGGTGGTTTCCACATCGGCCAGCGCACGGGCTACACGGCTGTAAGAGTCGTCCATGTCTTTATCGACATGGGCGCCCGACTTGGTTTTGAGCCGATATTTTTTGTCCCAGATATCTTGTGACACGGGTTGTACCGGAATGTCTACCGCGGCAACGGACTGGGCTTTTTTGTTGGTTTCTACGGCTTTTAACATCAAGTTCTCCCACGCAAGGTGATGGTATTTTCAGGGTCAGCAATACATTACAAATGCCAGCAAAAGCAGTACAGCTTTGCCATGCGGGTGCGTATTGGTAACGGTAGCGAACCAGTGGGCAAGGGCATCATTGGTGTGTGCGCACGGGTAGCGTTTGCGCGTTGCAATGGCGTTGGTCACAGACTTAAGCCTGATAAGCCTGAGCCAAAAGCCGCCAAATAACCCGTGTGCTTGCCGCACCGATCAAACACAATATGTTGTGTCGATGTCGTTAATTTAAGGCTTTATATTGTGTGCGTCAATCACTTTTTGGAAAGATTTTTTTTCGCCTATGGCTTGCATTTTTAGCATGGGCGTGAACGCTTGGTCTGTGGCTTAGGTGAGTCATCACTCACCTGTTTTTGATGTCCGTTTACTCGGTGGCCAGGCTTAAATATGCGAGAATGCCGCCATGCCCAGATTGCTCTACCGTATGCTGATGTTGGTGATTGCCGCCCTGTTACCGCTTAAATTGTGGTGGCGCGGGCGACGCCAGCCTGCCTACCGTCAGCACTGGCGCGAACGCTATGGTTGGTATGCCACACCCAGCAAGCCGGTGCACTGCTGGATACATGCTGTTTCGGTGGGCGAAACCCGTGCCGCACAACCGCTGATACTGGCCTGGTTACAGGCGCATCCCACACAAAAAATGTTACTGACCCATGGCACACCAACCGGCCGCGAAACTGGCCAACAACTGTTTGCGGCCGAACTGGCCACCGGCCGTTTGCAACAAGCCTATCTGCCAATAGATACCCCTGGCGCGGTGCGGCGATTTTTGCGTCATTTTCAACCGGCACTGGGCGTACTGATGGAAACCGAATTATGGTTTGAACTGATAGACGCTGCACATGTACGTGGCCTCAAGCTGGCATTGGTCAGTGCGCGCTTGTCGGTACGTTCGGCACGCGGCTATGCCAGACTGGGGGCATTGACCCGCAAGAGCTTACAGGCGCTGGACCTGGTGGCGGCACAAACGGCTGACGATGCCAGGCGTCTGGCGGCGTTGGGTGCACGGTCACCACTGATCTGCGGCAACCTCAAGTTTGATGTCAACCCGCCAACAGACAGTGTCGCACGTGGTCAAGCCTTGCGTGGTTTGCTCGGTATTGACCGCACAGTGTTGATGGCAGCCAGCACACGTGAAGGTGAAGAAGCCTTGCTTCTCGATGCGTTGCCTGCGTTAACGGCACCCGCACAGGCACCGCTACTGCTGCTATTGGTGCCCCGTCACCCGCAACGCTTTGATGCCGTGGCCGCCCTGTTGCAAGCGCGAGGAATCTCTTTTCAGCGACGCTCACAATTACACACCACATTGGAGGCCAGCGTGCAGGTGGTGCTGGGCGACAGCATGGGTGAAATGTACAGCTATTATGCTGCCTGTGACCTGGCGGTGATGGGCGGGAGCTTACAGCCACTCGGTGGACAAAACCTGATTGAAGCTGCGGCCATGGGCGTGCCTACTGTGCTCGGGCCACACATGTTCAATTTTGCCGAAATCAGCCAAGCGGCCGTGGCTGCCGGTGCCGCCTGTGCCATTACACAACTTAGCGCCTTACCCGAGGCCTTAAATCGCCTGTTGCTTGACCCTGCATTACAGCGACGCTTATCTGCCGCTGCCAGCCAATTTGCCGCCAGCCACCGTGGCAGCACGCAACGCCTGTTGCAAGCCTTAGACAGCCACTGCGCGACATAGCGCAGACCAAAACACCAGACACAAGCGCAATATTGATCTGCCGCAAGGCCGGTTTACAAGGCCAGATTACCTGTCTGTTCCCGGTTGCAACTCTGGCTTAAAGGAGTACACTGGATTTGTCTTGTGCGGCTGGTGATGCATGTGCAGGCCAGCGATGCAAGGCTTATTGATATCAAGGAGTTTGTCATGAATTTACAATTAAGTGGACATCATCTGGAAATAACCCCGGCATTACGCGAATACGTTGCAACGAAATTCACGCGCATCAGCAATCATTTTGACCATGTGATTGATGTCAAAGTCACACTCTCCGTTGAGAAGCTCGCCCAAAAGGTTGAAGCGACTTTGCATGTGCCCGGCAATGATTTGCATGCGGCATGCAGCGACGAAAACATGTACAGTGCGATCGATATGTTGACCGACAAGCTCGATCGCCAGGTAGTCAAACATAAAGAAAAACTGGGTGACCACCATAAATCCGGCGGTGCGGTAAAACACCAGCTTGCCTCCTAAGGGGTGACGGTATTCTCCGCCCGTGGAGGTGGAGAATACCTGCCCTACTTCGCAATACGCCCCGCATCTGCTTATCAAACGGGCTGCTCACAACGCAATCCACTACTTTCCGATACACAATTGGGCAACCGGTTACCTCCTCAGGGAGCACTCCAACACCACAAGTAATTCAATCAGTTGTAGAATCAGCCTTGATTTAACAATTACATGGCGAATCGCATGGCACACATCACCGTGGCCGAGCTGTATCAGCAAATCCGCAAAAAACTCAAATTACGTTGGGTCGCCGGTCTACAGGGCGGACACAAGCGCCTGACCTCGGGGACGGTCAGCAAACCGTCACTGGCACTGGTGGGGCACCTGAACTTTGTGCACCCTAACCGCGTCCAGGTGCTGGGCTGCGCCGAGATGGATTATTTGCGTAACCTCAGCATACTCGGTTTGCAGCAGGCCATCGGCAACCTGTTCTCCACCGACTTGGCTGCCGTGATTGTCGCCAACGGCGAAAAAGTACCTGAGGCTTTGTTGCAAGCCGCTGAACAGCATGCGATTCCCTTGTTTTCTTCACCGGTGGTCAGCCCGCAACTGATGGAGTTGCTCAGCCATTATCTGGCCATCGCCACGGCTGAATCGACCAGCCTACATGGTGTATTTATGGAGGTGCAAGGCTTTGGCGTACTGATTAAAGGCAGCGCCGCGATAGGTAAAAGTGAACTGGCACTAGAACTGATTTCGCGCGGGCACCGGCTGATTGCCGATGACATTGTCGATTTTTACCGCATTTCACCTGAGCGCGTAGAAGGCCGCTGCCCTGCGCTGTTGCAAGACTTTCTGGAAGTGCGCGGGCTGGGCATACTGAATATACGCGCACTGTTTGGTGATAACGCGGTCAAACCGACCAAGCCGCTAGACCTGATGATACAACTGGAACTGGCGGACGCGATGCATCCGCAAGACCTGGACCGCTTGAATGCCAAACGCCAGACCGAGCAAGTGCTGGAGGTGGAAGTCAACAAAGTGGTGATACCAATTGCGGCTGGTCGCAACATTGCCGTGCTGGTGGAAGTGGCAGTGCGCAACCACATGCTGCTATTGCGTGGCGTGAATGCGACGCGGCAACTGACGCAACGGCAAAAACAAATGATGATGAAAGAAAGCAAAGCGCCCTGATGCAACTGTTGATAGTGACTGGCTTATCTGGCTCTGGTAAAACCGTGGCCTTGCGCGTGTTTGAAGACAGCGGTTATTACTGCATCGACAACTTGCCGGCCACGTTGCTGCCGCACATTCAGCAGCATGTTGCCGAACGCGACACGGCGCGGCTGGCGGTTAGTATCGACAGTCGCAGCATTGCCATAGAATCGTTACCGGCCATTCTGAACACCCTCACGGCACAAGCCATTCATACCCATGTGCTGTATCTGGATGCGAGCTTGGAGTCGCTGGTCAAACGCTTTTCCGAAACGCGGCGCAAGCATCCACTCAGTACGCCGGCACAGACACTGGCCGAGAGCATAAACCATGAACGCGCCTTACTCTCTGGCCTAAGTCACCTTGGCCACCATGTGGACACCAGCAACATGTCGGCCAATGCACTGCGCCATCATGTGCGCGATTGGATGCAGCAGGTGGAAGCCGACCAGCACCCTGCCGCGCGCGAGGCCATGGTAGTGTCTTTCATTTCATTTGGCTTTAAGCATGGGGTGCCGCTGGATGCCGACTTTGTATTTGATGTGCGTAGCCTGCCCAATCCGCACTACGACCCGCAGATACGTGCTTACAATGGCAAGCAGGCGCCCATCCAGCAGTTTTTGCAAAACGAGCCCATGGTGCTTGAAATGCAGCAAGATATTCAACACTATATCGAAAAATGGTTACCGAGCTTTTACCATGACCATCGCAGCTACGTAACGATAGGCATAGGCTGCACCGGTGGCCAGCACCGTTCTGTGTATTTGGTGGAACAGTTAAGTGCTTATTTTGCCCAACAACATCAGGTCATGGTCAGACACCGTGAACTGCAAGACGCTTCTGCATTAGCGCCAACGAAAGTGAACGTATGATAGGTGTGTTAATTGTGGCGCATGGCAATTTGGGCCAAAGCCTGATCGAATGTGCCAGCCATGTGATGGGCAACCGACCAGCACAATTGGAAGCGCTGGCCATCAGCCATCAAGACGACCCGGCAAGCATGCTGCCGCAAGCGCAAGCACTGGTCAAAAGCCTGGATAGTGGCCAAGGCGTTCTGGTGCTGGCCGATATTTATGGCGCCACGCCTTGTAATATTGTCACCCGTTTGCTCAAGGACAGTGGCGCCGAAGGTGTGGCTGGCGTCAACCTGCCCATGCTGGTGCGTGTACTCAATTACCGTCAGCAAGGCTTGCAGCCTTGTTTGGAAAAAGCCCTCAGTGGTGGCCGCGAAGGCGTGGTGCACTTTACCGAGTCTGTCTGTCATCACAATAACTAAACCGATATTGCCCCATGCTTAAAACATCCATCGAAATCATCAATAAATTGGGCCTGCATGCACGCGCCTCTACCAAATTTACGCAAACCGCCAGCCAGTTCAAAAGTGAAGTCTGGGTTGAGAAGAATGGCCGCCGCGTCAACGCCAAAAGTATCATGGGGGTGATGATGCTGGCGGCAGCCAAAGGCAGTGTGATTGAGATTGAAGCCAACGGCGAGGACGAGGAAGCAGCGATTGCGGCACTGCAAACGCTGATCAATGACTATTTTGGCGAGGGTGAATAATTGAGCAGCTTCAGCATGCAAGGGGTGGGCGTTTCCAGCGGCATTGCCATTGGCCACGCGCACCTGATTTCGCATGCTTTACTGGAGGTGGTGCATTTTAAAATTGACAGTACCGCGGTTGATGCCGAGATACAGCGTTTCACACATGCGATTGACCTGGTCATGCAGGACTTGGCGCAAATCAAATCGCAATTACCAAAAAATGCCCCGGCGGAGCTGAGTGCGTTTATAGTCACCCATCAGGCCATGCTGGCCGACAAGTCCCTGTCTGATGCGCCCAAACAAATCATACGTGACGAGCTGTGTAACGCCGAATGGGCGTTAAAACAACAGATGGATGACATCGTGGCACAGTTTGAGGCGATCGAAGACGAGTATTTGCGCGAGCGCAAGCAAGACGTGGTGCAAGTGGTGGAACGGGTGATTAAGGTATTGCTGGGTCGCCATCCGCTGGGTAATTCTCCGCTAGGTAGCGAGGAGAAAAAGCAGCAGGCACAACAGGAACGCGCCATGATTCTGGTGGCACATGACATTTCCCCTGCCGATGCCATCCAGTTCAAACAACACCAGTTTGCGGCGTTTATCACTGATGTTGGCGGGGTTACCTCGCATACCGCCATTTTGGCGCGCAGCCTGAACATTCCGTCCATCGTCGCACTGCAACGGGCGCGTGACCTGATCAACGATGGTGAACTGATGATTGTTGATGGCACAGAAGGTGTGGTCATCGTCAACCCCGATCCGAATGTATTGGCAGAGTATCAGCTCAAGCAAACCCAGTGGCAACTGGCGCAACAAAAACTGCAACTGATTAAAACCACCAAAGCCTTGACCGTAGACGGTGTCAGCATCGACCTGCTGGCCAATATTGAAGTCCCGGACGACGTGGTCAGCGTGAAAGCTTCAGGCGCGGTGGGCATTGGCTTGTACCGGACCGAGTTCCTGTTTATGAACCGTACTGAAATGCCGGACGAGCAAGAACAGTTTGAAGCCTACCGTCATGTGGCCGAGGCCATGAAAGGCTTTCCAGTGACTATCCGTACACTGGATATTGGGGCGGATAAACAACTCAACCCTGATCAAGTCGTAACCGCGACCAATCCGGCACTGGGCTTGCGTGCCGTGCGTTACTGTCTGGCTGAACCGCAGATTTTTCTGACGCAGTTCCGCGCCTTGCTACGCGCCTCGCACTATGGCCAGGTCAAGATTCTGATTCCCATGCTGTCTACCCTGAGTGAGCTTAGGCAAGCGAGGTTACTGCTGGCACGCGCCAAAGAATCACTCCTTCAGGAAGGCATTGCTTTTGACAATCAGGTGACGCTGGGCGGCATGATAGAAGTCCCTGCAGCGGCCATCAATGCTGAAGCCTTTGCCCAGGAACTGGACTTTTTATCCATAGGTACCAACGACCTGATTCAGTACACGCTGGCCATAGACCGCGCCGATGACAGTGTGGCGCATTTATATACGCCGTTGCACCCTTCAGTATTGCGGCTGATTCACTGGACCATCCAAGCGGCGCAAAAACATGGCAAGCCGGTGTCGGTTTGTGGCGAGATGGCAGGTGATACGCGGCTGACCCGACTGTTGGTGGGCATGGGCATGCGTCAATTGTCCATGCACCCATCGCACATCCTTAGCGTCAAATCGCAAATTTTGCAAAGCGAGGAGACCTTGCTCGCCAAACAGGCGAAAAAGATACTGTCGATGACCGATCTGGAAAAAATTGAACCGCTGGTGCACAAACTGAATGGCGTTTAGGTGCGGTGATTGCCCAACCGGCGCATGGGTGGCCAGACATTGATTTTAGAAAGTTTATCGCCATTATCAATAATAGCAATTAGCCAAATCAGAACAGGCGACGGATAATCACTGTCTATCGTCACATGTCAATTACAAGGATACTGTCGTGAGTCATAACCCTTTACTGCAACATCAGGGCCTGCCCAAATTCAACGAAATTCGCCCCGAGCATGTCTCGCCTGCGGTCGATGCGCTCATCAGCGAAGGCCGCGCACTGGTCGAACAACTGGCCACTAGCAACGCCACCGCCAGCTGGGCAAACTTTGTGCAACCGCTGGAAGTGTTTTCAGAAAAACTGTCGCGTAGCTGGGGACAGGTCGGGCATATGAACTCGGTAGTCAACACCCCGGAACTGCGCGCTGCCTACAACGAAAACCTGGCCAAGCTGACCGATTTTTTCAGTGATTTATCGCAAGACGAACGCCTGTATGCCAAATACAAGCAAATTCAGGCCGGGGCTGAGTATGCCACGCTGAGTCAGGCGCAACGCAAGATTATTGATAACGAAGTGCGTGGCTTCAAGCTGGGCGGCGCTGAATTACCGCCAGCCGAAAAAGCCCGGTTCAAGGAGATTGCCGAGCAACTCTCTAAACTGGGCAGCAAATTTGAAGAAAACATTCTGGACAACACCAATGACTTCAAGCATGTGGTCAGCGATGTCGCTGCCCTGCCAGGCCTGCCGGAAGATGCTCGGCAAGCGGCTGCCGAGGCCGCCCAAGAAGCGGGTGAAAGTGGCTACCTGTTTACCCTGCATTTCCCTTCTTACATGCCGGTGATGCAATATTGCGACAACCGCGCCCTGCGCGAAACCCTGTATCGCGCCTACACCACACGTGCCTCAGAGTTCAGCAAACCGGAATGGGACAACACTGCGCTGATTGCTGACCTGCTGAAACTCAAGCAAGAAGAAGCACGCCTGCTCGGTTTTGCCAACTACGCCGAACTGTCGCTGGCGACCAAAATGGCGGATACGCCAGCGCAGGTGATGGACTTTCTCGATACGCTGGCCAAACGTGCCAGACCCTATGCCGAGCAAGATGTGGCTGAACTGAAAGCCTATGCCGCCAAGCTGGGACTGGCCGAGATGCAGGCTTGGGATGTGGCTTATGTCAGCGAAAAGCTACGCGAGGACAAATACGCATTTTCCGATCAGGCAGTGAAACAGTACTTCCCCGAAGACAAGGTACTGGCCGGTCTGTTCAAAGTGGTGGAAACCATTTTTGGCATACAGGTACGCAAAACCGATGCGCCGACCTGGCACGCCGATGCCAGCTTTTACGAAATCAGCGATGCGCAACGTCAGCCGATGGCCTATTTTTATCTCGACCTTTATGCCCGCCAAGGCAAACGCGGCGGGGCCTGGATGGATGAATGCATCACCCGGCGCAAAACGGCACAAGGTATCGAATTACCCGTCGCCTACCTGACCTGTAATTTCTCTGCTCCGGTCGGTGGCAAACCGGCGCTGTTCACCCATGACGAGGTGATTACGCTCTTCCACGAATTTGGTCACGGCCTGCACCATATGCTGACGCAGGTGGAAGAGTACAGCGTATCCGGCATCAAGGGCGTGGAGTGGGATGCAGTTGAGCTGCCTAGCCAGTTTATGGAAAACTTCTGCTGGGAGTGGGAGGTGCTGCGTCATATGACCCAGCATGTGGATACGGGCGAGCAACTGCCTCGCGCACTGTTTGACAAAATGGTGGCGGCCAAAAACTTCCAGTCCGGCATGCAAACCCTGCGCCAAATCGAGTTCTCGCTGTTTGATATGCGCCTGCATAGCCTGGTCGAGAGCGATGCCACCGCCCTGCAAGTGCTGGAACAAGTGCGCGACGAAGTGGCCGTGTTACGCCCACCGGCATGGAACCGCTTCCCCAACAGCTTTAGCCATATTTTTGCTGGTGGTTATGCCGCAGGCTACTACAGCTACAAATGGGCCGAAGTGCTTTCTGCCGATGCTTACAGTTTGTTTGAAGAACTGGGCGTATTGTCCGAAACCGCTGGTAGCCGCTTTAAAAACGAAGTCTTGGCCCAAGGTGGTGCGCGTCCGGCCATGGCGTCGTTTGTGGCGTTCAGAGGCAGGGAGCCGAGTATGGATGCCTTGCTCAGACACAATGGCATGGCCAGTTAACGCTTAAGGATATGATATGAACAAACTGCTATTCATGCTCGGACTGACGCTGGCGACGCTACCAGCAGCACAGGCCGCCGATGATGATATACAAGCCAAAACCGCCAATGGCGACGAGGTCGTGCTGCACGCCAACGGCTACTGGGAATTTAAAGACACTAAAAAAGCTGCCGAAGCCAAAGTCAAAGTGGAGCAGTTCGAGCGTGATAACAGTTGCCCATTGGGCATGCGC
This sequence comes from uncultured Methylotenera sp., assembly GCA_964470225.1. GTDB lineage: Bacteria > Pseudomonadota > Gammaproteobacteria > Burkholderiales > Methylophilaceae > Methylophilus. The sequence goes on from CAYYBN010000009.1 coordinate 11,427, forward strand.
CCAAGCTTTCTCGGCCTGGGTCGCTGTATTGCTTTTGATGACCCGATTCTCAGGCGCGGCTCATTGAGCGGCAAGGGCCGTTAAGCCATGCGCTGAATCGCTGCATCGCCAGTCTACTGGCACTAAAACAGGGCGGCGCACGCTGCCCTGTATGTTTTTAAGCAATCAGTTCATGCATTGTTGGCATGACGTATCTGCTTCAAACAGTAGATTTTGATGCCAGCGCGCAAAGAATGTGCATTTAGTCGGATGACAGGTATGGCACTTGCTTGTATCAAGCTTTAGTCCGACATCTTTGAACCTTGCACATGATTAATTCACTCGACTTCGCCCGCCATGGCGATAAACAAAACTCGGCCTTTTTTGAGGAGTATCTGCAAAAACTGCTGGAAGAACGTGACCGCATGGGGCTGACCGAAATGATTCAGGAAATTGATGCCCTGATGATTACGGTCGACCCTGACCATTCCATCCAGTACATTGCCGAATTATCGTTGATGACCTCTTACCATTATCTGGTGACGCTAGAAAGTGAAAAGCACTGGACGCATATTTTGCGCATCGACCTCAACTCGCCAGATTTGCTGGTGCGCGAGGTTAAAGACCCTAATTTTAGGGGTATTTTTCGGGCGCTGAACGAGATTTATCCGGTGGGGGCACGCAAACCCAACAGCCGTTACATGGGCGAGATTATCCGTGTGACCAATATGCACGAGTCGGTGCGTTTGCAGGAAGAACGTGAATTTCGCTTTTTTAACCAGGACGAAGTGCGTAAGCTGGAATTGCCGGGCAATGTCGCCATCAGCAAACCTTCGCCATATACGCACAATATTGTGGGCTATATGAAACGTGACCCCGGCGAGTTGCGGGTGTATTCGCTGGGGATCAGTACCATCCGGCCGGATGTGCAAGCCGCTTACGAGCAAGCCAAAGAACTGCAAGCCAAACTGCGCATTGATGACCTGATTCTGCCCGTCGACCATTTGGCAACGCGTGTGTATAGCCAGAACCGCGAAGTCGCGATTCTGGAATACTTGTCCTGGTCTAGCTACTTTTTCTGGGGTGCCTACAATATCTGGGACCAGAACTCCTCCACCAACGTTACCAAGAGCGTTCATGGCTTCCCGGAAACCAAAAGTCCGGCCAAGGTATTCACTGCCAACAATACGCCCTATTTCGTCAATCATCTGGAAAAGCTGCCGTCACCAACTGAGACGTTTGTGCGTAACTACGGCCCGCGTTTACACCACGTGGCGTTGTCGGTCAAGGATGGCACCCGTGATGGCAAGGAAAATATCGAGTTTGTGGTGGAAGCGATTGCCAGTCAGGGCAAAGGCTTTTTGCTGGACGTGATTGGCTCTAAGGAAGAAGGCCTGAAGCAGATTTTCTCCAATGCCTCTGAACATTCTTCGCTGATTATCGAGTATGTGCAGCGTTATGATGGCTTTGATGGCTTTTTTACCCGTGATAACGTCGCCAAACTGACCGAAGCCGCCGGGGTGGAGGAAGGCGTGCTGGAAGCGCAAGCCACACTTAATCAATGTTAGAGAATAGACCCGGTGTGTGCCACACGACCATAAGCCTGCGTTGTATGTTGCGCAGCAACGAGGTTGTTTAGGTTGCCTGTGCGGAATCACCACAATCTGGTGACCAACAGCAGGTGATGGTGAGTATTTCCCAACACCGCTCCAACGGTCTATACAACCCTCGCACACTGGTCCACGGTTTGTGATATTTTTGCCGCTTTTGCGTATGATGGCCTTTTAACCACTTTTTAAACCACGATGGACGCAATCTTCTGGCATCAACGCTGGGCCAACCAGCACATCGGCTTTCATCTGGATCATGTTAATCCACATCTGCTGCAACATTTTGCCAGCCTCAATCTGGCTCCCGGTTGCCGAATAGTGCTGCCATTGTGCGGTAAAACAATCGACATCCACTGGCTGTTGGCACAGGGGTATGGGGTCACCGGTATAGAGCTTAGCGAGATTGCGGTAAACGCGTTGTTTGATGCGCTGCAATTGACACCAGAGATTAGCCAAGATGGTGCGCTTAAACACTTTCAGGCAGGCAGTTTAGACGTCTGGCAAGGGGACTTTTTTGACCTGACGGCTGACCAGCTTGGCCACGTCGATGCGGTGTATGACCGGGCGGCACTGGTGGCCTTGCCAGCACAAATGCGTGTGGATTATGCCGGACATCTGATGCAAATTACCAGCTCAGCGCCACAATTGCTGATTAGTTTTGACTATGATCAGTCACAGCATGCCGGGCCACCATTTTGCGTGAATGCAGCCGAGTTATGTACGCACTATAAAGACAGCTATCAGTTGACGCTGCTGGCAGAGGTTCCGCTCACAGGCGGATTGAAAGGTGAGTGTCCGGCACAGGAACAGGTCTGGCTGCTGCAACCGGGTTAAATTTTGCAACCTGCCAGCTGTTCATGCGCCAACATCCAGTGTGTCAGACTCTCCACCACCTGATACGCGTGCTGACGCACATACTCACCCGGCTGTTTGAGGTCAGGTACGACCACCACACGTAAACCTGCCGCAATCGCAGCTTGTGCGCCAAGTTCACTGTCCTCGAACGCAATACAGTATTCGGCGGGCAAGCCCAGCTTTTGCAGTGCCAGCAGATAAATATCTGGACTGGGTTTGCCGCGCTGCACCTCCTGACCACTGGTAATATGGGCAAAATAGTCCAGTACGCCAGTGTGTCGCAAACGATGCGTGATATGCGGAATGGGTGAAGACGAAGCCACCGTACAGACCACGCCCTGTGTGCGGTAGTAGGCCAGCAAGGGCAACACCCCCTCTTTGAGCGGGAACGCATGGTCGCGCGCTTCGAGAAAGTCGTTAAGGCCCGCAATCACATGCTGCATGTTGTCCTCGCCACCCAACTGTGCAGCCATGATACGGCTGGAATCGGACCAAATGCGCCCGACCAGTTCCACGTACTCGGCCTGCGTGTAGCGGATACCGATACTGGCGGCGGCGGCAATGCACCCCTGCATAATGATACGTTCGGAATCGATCAACAGACCGTCCATGTCGAAAATGGCTGCTTTAATCACCAAAACACCTTGGTTGACAGTACTGTGATGACATCAGACGCTGACACACTCAGCGCTGACGTTGGGCATAGGTACACTCAAAACGCTATTTTACACATTAAGTCTGCTCCACTCACCACCAGCCTGACGACGGTCCAATTCATTGAATGCCCCCTGTGCCCAGTTACAGTGGCCACTCGCCTGTCCTGCCAACTTGTTCTATGCGCGAATCATGGACGACAAAATGCCAGTTTGACCGACTGTAACACTTCACCGGTTTTGACTGACTGGACATACGCGACGGCACCCTGGGCTTTATCTTGCGGCAAACCATCCAGTGCGACACGGCGCACGGTTTCCTGTTGGTTATTGACCGGAAACGGCCCCAACCAGCGCTGAACAACGGCATCATGCTGCAGTTGTCTGCCTCGGTTTTCGCCAGCAGCAACTGTGGATTGAAGCCCATCGGTATAGATGGCGACAAACAGTGCCGCATCCTGTGCCAGGCCAGTGGGTTTGACCTGTATAGACAAGGCCGGTGTGCCTTCTTGTTGTAGTTGGCGCATAGCGATGTTCACAACTGGCGGGGTATCCGCCAATACCTTGAGTGCGCGTTGCAGGCGGGTATCCCCCCAACCACGAAAGTCGTAGCCGTTGAGTGTCCACTGCGGGGTATACACCGATGACTGGCCAGCCAACCTGGATTGCTGACGTTGCTTGTCACTGAATGCAGCTTGGGCAAACCGGTCTTTCCAACCTAATCCATCCCAGTAATCGACATGAAAGGCCAGCAGATTGACGGCAGGTGTTGTGGTGCGTAGTTGACTCAACCAGGTATCGGCAGGCGGGCAACTGCTACACCCTTCGGACGTATATAGCTCAAGCAGCGGGGTGACGCGCAAGCCACTGCTTGCTTCGCAAGTCTGGCTGGCAGCCAGCACAAATTGTGGCCAGCAGGCTAGCAACCACATAGGCGTGAATAATAACGCGGAAAATCGGCTTGAGAACACCATCACCAGGCTCCTGAAGAATGAGGTAGAGCAGCTTAGTCGCGATGGTTGACGCTTCCTGACAGGAGATGAGAAAAAATGTTTATGCGGATTGCAGCACCGGCAGCGGGGTCACGGTCACGCGTACGGTCAGGGTTTGCTGCCCGCCCCCCAGTACCACACCACGCATGGGCGAAACATCACTAAAGTCTCGGCCCCAGGCCACCGTGATGTGTTCCTGCTGGACCAGACAGTGATTGGTCGGGTCAAAGTCTACCCAGCCGTTTACCGGACAATACACTGACACCCAGGCATGCGAGGCATCAGCCCCCACCATGCGCGGCTTGCCAGCAGGCGGATGCGTGAGGATATAGCCGCTGACATAGCGACAAGACAACCCAATGGAACGCAATATGCCTGTCATCAGGTGAGCAAAATCCTGACACACCCCACGTTTGCCACGTAATACTTCGTCCAGTGGCGTGGATACATCGGTGGCATGCGGGTCAAACTTAAATTCCTGGTAAATCTGCCGCGTCAGTGCCATGGTCGCCTCCAGCAATGGCCGACCAGCAGTGAAACTGGCAGACGCATACTGGGCAAGGGCATCACTGCAACTGACTTTGGGGGAGGGGTAGACATAGCCACAGACATCCACCAAAGCGGGTGAATGTTGCACGGGCTGCCGAAGCTGCTGCCTGACTTGCTCCCAAGGCGGACTGGTCAACAAGGTGTGCAAGCTGGGTCGTGGCAAACAGTCGACACTAAAACGGGAGACCACAACCAAGGTCTGGTGCGGCCGCAAGATGGTGAAATATTGGCAATGATTGCCAAAATAGTCAATACGTTCGGAGTGCTCCACCGGCGGCGGCTCGCATGCCAATACATGCTGTAAACAGCGTTGGTAAGGCGTGACACGAGGGGCCAGATGCAGCATTTGTTGCGACTGGCTGACCGGACTGTCGTATTCGTAAACGGTTTGATGTTCAACCTGATAGCGTATCACTGTGAACTCGGTATGGGGCAGGTTAGTAACCATAGGTTGCATGGGCGCTGGTGTAGCTGAAAAACCGCACATTCAGGCGATCGGACAAGGTCAAGGTCACCGCATAGGTCTGCTGCAACCAGGCAGACAGGGCTGAACTACCCGCATACATGGTTTGGTCAGGGTCCATGTCCAACAAAGCATGCCAGCACTGTTTAAGGTCGGTGGCAATGCCACCTGCATCGTCTTGCGCGTCCATTTCCTCCAGGTATTTAACCAGCCCCTGCATCTGGAAGGTCACCGAATTGGGGTTATGGTTATCCATCAGCAACAGGTCCAGCACCGGCAACCATTCTGGTTGGGAAGCATAACGTGCACGATAAGTGACCAGATTATTCGACAGTCGCAACATCCATTCCAGATTGCTGTGCGCCGGCATTTGCAATGCGCGAATTAACAACATACACATAAACTGCAAGCGCTCAATGCGGCGTCCCAGCGACATAAAACGCCAGCCCAAGTCACGTGTCATCCAATCCATGGCGTAGCCAGTCAGGGAAACAAAGCGGTCTATGGACAACTCCAGTTGCGACAATGCTTCTTGCAGGCTGGGGTGAGGACGACGGGTGATAAACTGACGCGACAGTAGGTTGACCATGCGCCAGTGGTCATTAGAAATACGTTCCCGCAGGTTAAACGCCTGCTGGAACAGTTGTTGTACGCTGCTGGCCAGGCTGTTGCCATGCTGGGCAAACACTGCCTGCATCAGCAAGGGCTCAATGTCGTCATCTGCGACTGGCTCGGGCAAGGTATCCAGGTCTTCACTTTGGCTAGTGGCAGGCAGCAAATCAAACCACTGACACAAGCCCTGTATGGTGGGCCACTCACCCGCGCGAGCGTCGGCAGAATATTCGAGCAAGGTCTGTATGGTGGTGCGCAACATCAGTGCTTTTTGCAGATTACGTACCGAATAGCGGCCATACCAGAACAGATTTTCCGCCATGCGGCTGGACAATGTGGTGTTTTCACGAACAAGATCTTTACTGGAGCGCGTCTTGCGGAGCAGGCTGAACTGCGTTTGCGACCATGGGGACAGGACCCAGGTATCTTTACTGGTCCCCCCACGCTGCATGGTGACGATGCGTGCATCTTTGCCACTGGCCACCCGCGTTAATCCACCCGGCATCACGGCATAACCGTTAGGGGTAGCAAAGGCATATACCCGCATACTCATGGCCAGTGTACCCAGTTGGGGCGTAACATGACCCTGCATGGACAATACGGGTGCCTGCGAAATGTCCACTTGTTCTTGTGCAATGTAGTCTTGCGGATACGCATGCAATTTGTTAATAAGCCCCTGCTTTTGTGCCGGGCTCAAGTCTTCGCCAAAAATCGGCAACGACTGTGCTTGTGGTGCGGCTGGCTTAATCACCAGAAAATCCAGGTTTTTAAGCACATAGTCTAGCGCTTCCGGCTCGCCACACCACCAGGTGGCCACCGACGGCATGCGCAGTGGCTCGCCCAGTAACGACTGGCACAAACCGGGCAAAAAGCCCATCAATGCCCCCGATTGCAGCAGATTGGCACCTATGGCATTGGCCACCAGTACATTGCCGCGACGCACGACTTCAGCCAGCCCGGCAACGCCCAGTAGCGATTCGGCATTCAGCTCCAGTGGGTCGCAATAGTCATCATCAATGCGGCGTAACATGGCATGCACGGGCTTGAGTCCTGCAATGGTTTTCAGCCAGACCACGCCGTTGCGCACGATTAAGTCGCTGCCCTGCACCAGCGGGTAACCCAGGTAGCCCGCCAGAAACGATTGCTCATGGTAAGTCTCATTATAAGGGCCAGGTGTCAGGATAACGATCAGCGGTGGCTCGCCTGCTCGCAATGGCGGCAGGTCGGGAACATGATGTGCCTGATTATCCGCCACCTTATGCCCCCAGTAGGCCAAGCTGTCACGCATGCTGGCAAAAAAGCCACTCAAACGCTCAATATTCAGGTCACGGAACAACTCGGGAAAGGCACTGGAAATAATGGTGCGGTTTTCCAAGGCATAGCCAGCCCCGGTGGGCGACTGCGTGCGGTCGGACAACACCCACCACTGACCATTGGGTGCGCGGGCAATATCCACTGCATAATTGTGCAGGGCGATATTGTCGTAGTGTGGCATGCCGACACAGGGACGCAAAAATCCGGCGTGGCCATGGATCAATGCCGCGGGCAGTTGTCCATTGGCGACCAAGGTTTGATCGCCATATACATCTATCAAGATACGATTGAGCAAGGTAGCACGCTGGGCGACTGCGGCGGCAATGTGCTGCCATTCCTCATGCGGAATAATCATGGGCAATACATCAAGGTCCCAAGGCCGCTGTACGCCATGGGTATCGGCATACACGTTATAGGTTACGCCGTTGTCGCGTACCTGCCGCTGCACCGCCTCGATACGTTTGCGCATCACGCCAGGGTCTTCTGCCTGTAACTGCTCCACCATGGCTTGCCAATGTGGTCGTGGCGAACCATCGGCTGCCAATAGCTCGTTGTAGCGGTCAGAAAAATAGAGTTGATTGAGTACCGAAAACATACCTAGGCAGTTACATTTTGTTACATCTAGTGTAGCAGGAAAAAGTCCTACCCCGGCTGCCAGCGTAAATCTAATGTCATGGGATAATGCGGATTGAGTGGTTCTTTTGCCACAGTCATCTTGCCCGGCGTGTGTCCATGTGACCAAAAGCGTGTAAAGCGGCGGGCCTCTGCTTCATTGGCGTTGATTGGAAAGCTATCGTAGTTACGACCACCGGGATGTGATACATGGTAGGTACACCCCCCCAGCGACTGACTGCTCCAGGTATCCACCAGATCAAATACCAGCGGTGCTTGTACCGGAATAGTGGGATGCAAGGCCGACCACGGACTCCAGGCACGGAAGCGCACCCCGGCGACAAACTCACCTGCGTTACCGGTGGGTTGCAAAGGTAAAGGTCTGCCATTACAGGTCACCACATGCCGTCCACCGGTAAGTCCGCGGACACGTAATTGCATGCGTTCTACCGAGGAATCGACATAACGTGCGGTGCCACCGCCGGACATTTCTTCGCCCAGGACATTCCATGGCTCGATGGCCTGACGCAATTCCAGTTCCACGCCATGGTAAGCGACGGTGCCGTAACGTGGAAAGCGGAATTCGATAAACGGCTCAAACCAGCGTTGTTCAAACGCATACCCGGCGGCGCGCAAATCGGCCACCACATCGGCAATGTCCTGCGCCACAAAGTGCGGCAACATCCAGCGGTCATGCAGTTCGGTGCCCCAGTGCACCAGCTTGCCGGTGTACGGCGTTTTCCAGAACCTGGCCACCAGCGCACGCAGTAACAAGCTTTGCAGCAGGCTCATGCGCGCATGCGGCGGCATTTCAAAGGCGCGGAATTCCACCAGCCCCAGCCGCCCGATTGGACCATCTGGCGAATAGAGTTTATCGATGGAAAACTCGGAGCGATGCGTGTTACCGGTCAAATCCACCAGCAGGTTGCGTAATAAGCGGTCTACCAGCCACGGCTGTTCGCTTTCCTTGCCGGCTGGCAGCGCTTTTTCCATTTGCTGGAAGGCAATCGCCAGCTCATACAAGTTATCATCCCGCGCTTCGTCGACGCGTGGTGCCTGACTGGTAGGGCCAATAAACGTGCCTGAGAACAGATAAGACAGCGCTGGATGGTTTTGCCAGTAGGTAATCAGGCTGCGCAACACATCAGGCCGTCGCAACATCGGACTGTCCGCAGGGGTGGCGCCACCCAGCGTGACGTGGTTGCCACCGCCAGTGCCGGTATGGCGACCATCCAGCATGAATTTTTCTGTTCCTAGCCGGCACAGTCGGGCCTCTTCGTACAAAAAGTTCATGTTGGTAACCAGCTCTTGCCAGTGGTTGGCA
>CAYYBN010000010.1:0-10235 GCA_964470225.1 uncultured Methylotenera sp.
ATTGTGATTCCGGTTGTCGTGGGTTCGAGTCCCATTAGCCACCCCAAACACCCTGTCCTTGTCATACAAGCCAGCCTCAATTTTATCTGTTAAGATTATCGTAGGCCTTGCAAAATTAATGCATCGGCTAATCAAAGCAAATCGCGGAATACAGCAGTTTTTAGTGCTGTATTCATCCAAAACAAGGCAACGACTTGTTGCTAGAGTGACTATGCCATCCTCTGTCTCGTTATCCGACCATGCCACAACCTTGCTTGCACACGCTGATTCAAAGCTGGGTGTCGCTCACTCAAGTGAGGGACAGCGCACAGCTTGATGAAGCCCTGCTTTGCCTGGTATCCGCTTGTGCTGTGCATGCAACCGGTATTGCGCCCACCTCGCAATTTGTGTTGCGGCAAAGAGCGCTGACCACGCAGTTATCAGCCAGTTCGCCGCTATGGCAGGAACTTGAGGCGCATGCATTGCCATCCACTATTCTGCCTGAGTTGCGCGCTTGTCTGCATCATCCGCAAGCGGACCATTACGCCTGGACTACTGATACCACGGTCTGGCATTGTTTTTCGTTAAAGTCAGCGCAGTCTCACCGACAGTCTGCATTGTTGCTGACACATCCGGCGCTGGATGCCGGTCATATCTCACTGCTAATCGCTTGTTTGAGCGGCTTTTATTATTACGCCAACCTGATTGTTGAAAATGAGCGCGATGCCTTAACCGGTTTGCTCAACCGCAAAACTTTTGATCTGCAAATCAGCAAATTGCTGTTACCAGCACAGGTGCCTGCTCCAACTGCGGTGCAACATTTTTTTGCCATTTTTGACATCGACGGCTTCAAGCGGATTAATGATAATTTTGGCCATCTGATTGGGGATGAGGTGCTGTTATTGTTGTCACGCCTGATGCGCAACAGTTTTCGCGAAGAAGACTTGCTGTTTCGTTTTGGAGGTGAAGAGTTTGTGGGTATTTTCAGTTGCAATCAGGCAACAGAGATACAAGCGAAACTGGAACGTTTTCAACGTACGCTGGCCGCAGCATCGTTCCCGCAAGTAGGTAAAGTCACTCTGAGTATCGGCTATGCACAACTGGCGCCACACAGTCTGCATACCGTGACACTGGAGCATGCAGACATGGCTTTGTACTACGCCAAAGAGCATGGCCGTAACCGTATTTGTCATTACGAAGATCTGGTCCAGCGCGGGCTATTGCAGGAGTCCGACATTCAGGGCGAAATGGAGTTGTTCTAGTCAGACTTGTAGATGAATACTGCTTTTCTGTAATTGACATCAATATTAAATATAATTAATATTTGTAAATATATTTTTAGTCAATTGTTCAGGGGCCAGGGATGCGGCTTGCACTCATGTTGATGTGTTGCATAGAACTGACCGCATGTGGCAGGCATCCCCGTGTCGGGCCTGGCAATGCCACCTCACATCACCTGCACGAACAGGTTGCACCAGCAATTGAGGCCAGTGCTGAGCCACTACCTGCCGAAGAAGCAGTAGAAGTCGACCCTGGTAGTTACCAAAACGAGCACACCAAAACCGATGTCAGCTCACCACTGATAAATCTGGTAGTACATAATGCGCCCATACAAGAGGTATTGTTTAGCCTTGCCAGAGAAAGCGGGGTCAATATGGACATTCATCCCGGTTTGCAGGGAAGGATTACCCTACATGCGGTCAAGGTCAGTTTGCCGGCTTTGTTATCACGCATGGCTAAACAGGTGGATATGCGTTATCAATGGGTAAACGGCGTGTGGAGTATCAGCCCAGACACCCCGGTTATCCGTAGCTACCGGCTCAATTATGTCAATATCAACCGTGATACCAATGCTTTTATCGGCGCTGCGAGCGAAATCAGTGGCGGACTAAGAACCGCAACCAATGCGATAAATAGCAATCTGCCAGGGCAAGCGACTGCCAGTCAGGGCAATACCAACAGTTCTAGAACTGCAGTCAGCTCACAATCCCGTCACCATTTGTGGGAAACCGTGGTACAAAACCTGCAAGTCTTGCTTGAAGAAACCGATAAAACACTAATTGCACAACGTTATGGTGTCACACCTGAGGCGTTGCGTGTGGAGGCCATGCCATTGCCAAGGGGGCCGGTCGATACGGCCATAGCGGATACAGAGCACACCATAACACCGACTATGCCGCCAGTAGAGACGACATCCATGCCCAGACCGGCCTTGGTGGATGCTGCTACCACCAGTCCAAGCCTAACAACAGATAGCCCTGCCCAGCGCGAACAAAAAAGACAAGAGTACACACGATTGCTGGGCGCACGCGTCATTGCCAACACCGAAACCGGGATTCTGGCCGTCCGCGCAACCCAGCGTCAGCATCAGCAGGTCAAGGCCTATCTGGAATCGGTCATGCGCGTGGCGACTAGACAGGTGTTGATTGAGGCGACCATAGTCGAGGTTGAACTGGGACAAGGATATCAGCGCGGCATAGACTGGAGTCGTTTATCGGGGGCCAATCCACAACGAGGGCTTATTCTGGGCCAGTCCTTAGGCAGTAAAGCGGCGGACTTTTCAAGTACCAACGGTAGTTTCAGTGCCAATAACAGCAAGAACGCCTTGGGAGAAAACAACGGGAGTGTCGCCTTTTTACTTGGCTATCTGCACCCGCTGGGCCGTTTGGGTAATCTGGCTGCAACAGTTACCTTGCTCGAACAATTCGGGAAGGCACGCGTATTATCGAGCCCAAAACTGATGGTGCTGAATAACCAGACTGCCATGCTCAAAGTCGTGGATAACCTGGTGTACTTCACCATCCAGTCACAAATCTCGCAAAGTACCGGCACCGCCAGCAGCAACCTGCAATCAGTCACTACCACGGCCAACACGGTGCCAGTTGGTTTGGTGATGGCGGTTACAGCGCAAATTAACAGTCAGGCTCAAGTTAACCTCAGTGTACGTCCAACGGTAAGTAAAGTGCTACGCTACATTGCTGACCCTAACCCGCAGTTAGGCGCCGGTAATACACGCATCGTTAGCAGTATCCCAGAAATTCAGGTACGTGAAATGGAATCTGTGCTCAGCGTCAATAGCGGACAAGTGGCGGTGCTTGGCGGGTTGATGCAAGATGAACAGCGTGACCTGACCGACCGCGTACCGGGCCTGGGCCAACTTCCTCTGCTAGGCTATGCATTCAGTGGCCAAAACCGTGCCAGTAAAAAAACCGAGCTGGTTGTGTTTATCCGACCGACGGTTATCCGTCAGGCCGATGTTGTAGCCGGTGATTTAAGGGCGTTTCAGGCTTTGTTACCTGACGCTGAACAATCAACTCAATATATGCCCGCTGCTGAAACGGGTACTGCCCTGCCGACTACACCATGACAGCACTGTTGAGCCAACTATTCAGATACAGTCACCGCTATCAGCCGCTGCATATGCCACCTGTGGTGCTCTTACAATCAGACACACTGCTATGGATACGAGGTCTGATGTGGGTTGTTTACCTGCAAATACTACTAATACTGTTGCTGGCACTGGCGCTTAATCAGCGCGTGCAGTTGCTTGCGTTCACCAATATTGCAATACCTGCATGTTGTGCTGTTGATGAGGCCCGACGGCGGTCTGCGGCATCTGCCAACCTCCCCATGACCCGTGCACTTCAGATGGGTCAAAAAGCAGACATATCCCTGTTTGGTAGTGTTAAACCAGCCAGTACCCGTTCAGTCAGTCTCTCAAACAAGACAACGCCGGTGTCTACTGAACGCCCGCAACTACCCCCATGGCAGTTATCGTTGCAAAGACCAGGTGTGGCCGCAGAAACACAGCAAGCTTGGTTACAGGCAGCTTCAACCTATCAGCAGGCAGGTCAGGCCGACCTTGCCATCCTGTATTTGCAGGATGTATTACGCGCCGACCCGGCACAACCACAGGCACTAAAAGCATTACACGCATTATGGCAGCAGACGTCACAGGTACAGGCTGCAGAAGAAGTACAGCAACAGCGCTGCTATTTTTATCCAGAGGACGACACAAATATATGCGAACAGACATGGACACCCAACCCATGAGTAACCGCACTGTGAACCCCGCCTCATGGCATGCACAGCACGCATCACAAAAACTGGGTGCATCACTAGTGGAACAGGGTTTAATCAGTGTTGATCAATTGACTATCGCCCTGATTGAACAACGCCAGCATGGCCATCTTCTGGGTCAACAACTGGTGCGACTTGGCTTTCTGACCGATGCGTTACTGCGAGATATACTGGCTCAGCGACTGTCTCAAGAAAGCATAGATCTGCAACAGATGGTGCCTGATGCCGAGTTATTGGCGCAGATTCCGCAACCACTCGCCCGCCGTTTACGTGTGGTACCACTGAGCTTGCAAACCCAGCCTTGGCAGTTGGTGGTGGCGGCAATTGCGCCATTGACACCTGCAGATATCGATCAACTGCGTGCACAAATGCAGCTGTCGCAGACCGCCAGGCAGTTGACGGTGAAAACCTTGCTCGCCACTGAATCAGACATCGAGCAGGCACTGGACCGCTGCTATGGCCATGTGCTGTCACTGGAAGGGATTTTGCGCGAAATTGAGCAGCGCGATGGTAATACTGGACTCGAAAAGGTATTGAGTCAGAACGAGAATCTGCTACCGGGGCTGGCCGCTGAAACCGCCATAGACCATAACACGCATAGCACCCTAGGGTTTGGAACAGCACCTATGAGTGGTCAGCTTGATGTACGACCAGTAATACGGCTGGTCGATGCCATCTTGGTGGATGCCGTCAAACAGGGGGCCTCTGACATTCATTTTGAACCTGAGCATGGCTATGTACGTATTCGTTACCGTGTCGACGGTGTGCTGGTGCAAATCCGCAGTTTACATGGGGATCATTGGCCTGCCATGTGTGTACGCTTAAAAATCATGGCCGGCATGGACATTGCCGAGCAACGCAGCTCACAGGATGGGCGTATGCAGTGGTACCTGGGTGGCCGTGACATTGATTTTCGGGTATCCAGTCATCCTACCCTGCATGGAGAAAATATGGTGCTGAGGGTGTTGGACCGCAAAAAGGCCATCGTTCCGTTGACTCGACTGGGGTTGCCGGAAGCGCAATTGGCTTTGCTTTACCGCATGCTTGAAAAGCCTGAGGGCCTGATTATCGTGACCGGCCCCACTGGCAGTGGCAAAACCACCACCCTGTACTCCATGCTTACTCACCTCAATCAGCCCGAGGTCAACATCATGACGTTGGAAGACCCGGTGGAGTATCCAGTACAGCGCATGCGGCAAACCTCGGTTAATCAGGCCAACAAAGTGGATTTTGCCAGTGGCATACGCGCCATCCTGCGCCAGGACCCGGATATTATACTGATTGGTGAAGTGCGCGATGAAGATACTGCCGCAATGGCGATACGGGCAGCCATGACTGGCCATCTGGTTATGACCACCTTGCACTGCAATCGGGCAGTGGGCGCGTTTGCCCGTTTGCAAGACTTGGGGGTGTCCCTATCGCTGCTCAACGATACGCTAATCGGTGTCATTGGTCAGCGTCTATTACGTCGCTTGTGTCCGCACTGCAAGACCTCAGACCAGCAAAGCCATGCCCTGAACGCGCTTTGGCCGACACTAGCCCCGGCCGAGTACGACACCCCGCTGTATCAGCCCATTGGCTGTGTACATTGCCACCAGCGTGGTTACCGTGGCCGTTTTGCCATTCTGGAAATGTTGGCTCCCGGGCATGGCTTGCATACATTTGCAGCAACTGAGCAGATCGATACAGGCCTTGTAACCAAGCTGGTACCAAGCGACCACCCAGGACTGGCCGAGGCAGGTCTGCGCGCCGTGATGGCCGGTGACACCAGTCTGCATGAACTTAAGCGGGTTGTTGATCTGTCGGCATTGTCCACGCACCTCGCATGAACCCCATACGCTACCAATACCTTGCCATTGACGCCGACGGGCAACGCCATCAAGGTTATCTATTGGCAGCGAACGAGCCTAGTCTGGCTCAACAGTTACAGTTACAAGGCTTGTGGCTATTGCGTGCACGACCACAAGCCACGCGCCATTGGCGACAACGGTTGCCACCAACCCAACTGGCCTTTTTTTGTTTGCAAATGCAGGCCTTGCTGCAAGCCGGGGTGCCATTGCTACAAGCGCTGGCCGAACTCGGTAAACACAGTGAGGCTTCAGCGCTGGCAGAGGCCATTCAGCGTTTGCACTATCTGGTTGAGTCCGGGCGATGGTTGTCGCAGGCGGTGTTGTTGCAGCCGCAGGTGTTTCCAGCAGTCATGGGGCATCTGTTGGCAGCCGGTGAGCACAGCGGCGAGTTACCCGCCATGTTTGGCCATCTGGCCGAGACCTTGCAATGGCAAAACGAGTTACGTGGACAGCTTTGGCAAGGCTTGAGTTATCCACTTACCCTCAGTGTCGTGGTGCTGGCCGCGGCCGTAGTCATGCTTACCAGTCTGGTGCCGCAGTTATCCAGTTTCCTCGGCAGTTTGGGGCAAACATTACCATGGACGACACAGACCTTGTTGACAACATCTGCGCTGTTACGTGACTTTGGCGGGCGATTGTTGCTAGGGGTCGCGCTGTTAATCTCGACCTTGTGCTTGCTGGTCAACTACTCCCCTAAAGTGGCCTTGTACTATCATCGCTGGCTATTGGCCGTGCCGATATTGGGCGACTTGCTCAGGTTATGGATACTTACGCGCTTAAGTCGATTTCTCGGTCTGATGTACCGTACAGGCATTCCAATTCTGCAGGCCTTGCATTTGTGCCAGCCAATTGTGAATCATCGTGAGTACAGCTTGCGTTTGCAGCAAGTCATTGCTTACACCGAGTCCGGGCAACGTCTTGCTTCCAGTTTCAGGCAGGCTGGTGCATTCCCGCCCTTGTTTATTCATATGGTCGAGGTCGGGGAGACCACCGGTGCACTCGATATTGCGTTGGCCCAGTTGAGTCGCTATTTTGAGCAGCGCTTGCAGTTCAGACTGGCTTGGATGTTACGTATGCTAGAACCTGCGTTAACCGTCGTGATGGGCTTGATGCTGTTGTTTCTGATGGCAGCAGTGGTCATGCCGGTGTATGACAGCTTCAGTCAAATGGGTGGCCATGGATGACCAAACCTCAGGCACTGCTGTTGCTGTGTGCCGACCATGCCGATGTTGCGCTGTTGGCAGGTCAGCAGTTGCAAGCTTGGCGCCGTTTTATCTGGTCAGATGCTGGCCAGCCGCCGGAGGATATACTGGCGCTAACACAGTGGTTAAGCCGTGATAGCCCGCTGGCACTGACCATCGTTTGTGATGTGCCAGATGCGCGCTTTCAACTTGAGCGTATGCCAGCGCTACGTAGCAAGGAACGCCGCATGCTCTGGCAGCGCAAGCATGTGGCCTGGGCTGGCGAAGGCCTGCTAACCGGCATACAACACCTGGTTCATTGGCCAGTGCTGAGTTTGCAATCGCAAGCGGCTACCAATCCGGTTGCTCGCCAAGCCGCAGGCTTGCAGCACTATCTGCTGGGGCAGTTGGCGCAATCACGACTGTCAGCGTTGCTAGACGCGCTACCCGCCAATGTCATGCTTGATCAAATCACGCTGTTGCCCTGGTTGCTGCCACGATGGCTGTCGCACTGGTTGCCTGCGGCTCAACATCACATGTGTCTGCTTAGTCATGGCGGGCAACTTAGTCTGGCGTATGTGTATGCAGGTCAACTGATTCATAGTCAACCGGTATTGCTGGCGCAGCGTCCGCTAGCTGCCAGCGAGCAAGCGGCATGGCTGCAACAACAGATGCACTGGCTAAATCAGCACATACGCAGCCAGCTAGGATTGATGCAGATTGACCAGATACAGGCAGGCAATACTCAGATAGGCAATACACTGGTAGGCCATGACGCCATGTCCGCGCCGTTGCTGTGTGTGCATGACGGGCTGCCCTTGCCGCTGGATGGCATGCCGGGGAATACTGTGTATATCCCGCTACAAAACGCGCAGAATGATTACGCCAAGCCTGCACAGTCCGGCCTGCCGCCGATGTTGGCAGCCATTATTCGGCAGCAGTCTGTACTGAGAAGGTTGCCTAATCTGGCCAACACCCGCATGCGGCAGCCCTGCCAACAGCTGCGTGCCAAACAGACGCTTGGCAGGTTGTGGTTTGTGGTGGCGGTGGTCAGCATCGGGCTACTGGCTACGTTATGGCCATTACATAACAGACTGATGACATCGCAGCAACGCTTGCAACAAGAAACTCGCCATCTGCAACAACAACTGCACATCCTGTCAGCCAGCAATCCCGATGCCAAGGTGCAAGCCATGGCCGACATATACGCCCAGGTGCAGCAGCAGTTTCGTTCGCCGCAAAGGGTGGTGCAGCAATTGCAATCAATCGCCTGGGCCGATGATGGCTGGCAACTGGATACCCTGGACTGGCAAGTCCAATTTCTGCCAGTCAGCGCCCAACCTGCATCATCATCGTCAGCACAGCCGCCGAGTGCCATGGTCGAGCAGGTGGCGCTGCGGCTACAGCCAGCCAATACACAGTCTGCGCAGGCCTCCGCCGGCTGGCCAGCGTTACTGGCAAAGCTGCGTGCCTTACCGATGGTGGCGGGTCTGGAAGTTTCGCCGGGATTGGCGGCCAATACACCTGGCCCGCAAGGAGACACGCGCTTGTCTAACCCCGCCATGCCCATGCAACTTAGGCTCTGGTTGAAGTCGCCGGTTGCAGGAGAGACCCATGCGGCGCAGGCTGAGACAACATGGTAGGGCGTCTGCCAGCTTGGGATTGGTGGCGTTCGCAGCATGGGCGTTACCTGGCGGGCATGCTGTTATGCCTGAGTCTGGACTTGGCGGGACTGGCCTACATATGGCAACAACTAGACATGGTTGAACAGGCTATGCAGCAGCGCCAGCAGCTACTCGGACAAGTGCAACAGGCCATGCACATGCAGCCAACAGCCTTGCATGTGCAACAACAGTATCAACACTGGCAAGCACTGGGGGTGCTAAAACCCCTCGCCCCGGCGCAATGGGATCAGCGCATGCAAACCTTGCAGCAACTGTATCAGTTGCCGCATCTGCGCTATCAGCAAACTGTGCTTAACGCAAACGCAACGAGTGACTGGTCAGCTAAACTGGCGCATCCATTGCTGACCACACAGATCACCTCGCAGGAAATCTCGCTGAGCGCTCACAGTGAGCAACACCTGTTGTGGTGGTTGCAGGCCATCCAGCTTCATTATCCGGCAGGCTGGTATCCACACAGTTGTCACTGGCAGAGGGTCGTCGATGCCAGTGCAATCAATGGCCAGTGCCAACTGCGCTGGGTCAGTTTTGCCGAGGCTGCCTAATGAAGGCACAAACTAACGTTTCCAACTTGCCATCAGTCCCCGTTCGCGCATTCCCATTAAACAACCGCCGCTCTGGCTTTATCTGGCTGATGCTGGTGTTCATCATGGCAGTTGCTTTCAGCGTAGGCGTGCTTAATCAACCAGCCAGTAAAACCTGGGCATTACAACGCACACAGGCGTCATTGGCGCAGGCCAGGTTGGCTTTGCTGGCCTACGCTAGCCAACCGCTGGCGCAGACCAATTGCGAGCAAAACTGCCCGCGTCCAGGTGACCTGCCATGTCCCGATAACAACAATGATGGTGTGGCTGAAAGCAGTTGCACGGCGACCACCAGTCGTCTGGGACGCTTCCCCTGGAAAACGCTGGGAACTGGTGATTTACGCGATGCTGCCGACGAGCGCTTGTGGTATGCCGTATCGGACACTTATAAAAGCAACCCACGTAAACTACCCTTGAATCTGGATACTCCTGGCAGTTTGAACCTTAAAAATAGCGATGGACTAACGGTGGCCGATGCCGTGGCAGGCAGCGGACTGGTTGCCATCGTGTTGGCGCCGTTATGGCCGCTCAAACGCAACGATGGTTTGCAACAGCTGCGTCAGTCGACTACCCAATTGCAAGCCAGTCATTATCTGGATGTATGGCAGACGGAAGACAATGCCAATTTTATTGACGCGAACAGCGATGGTTTTGTACTGGCGCCGACCTCGGCAGGCTTTAATGATGTGGGGCTGGGTATTTCCGCCACCGTCATACACAAGGTCATGCAGCAACGCGTGCTGGCAGAATTGAAACCCCTATTTTCATGTAGCAGTGCGCCGTGTAGTGTGTTGCCCAAGCCGGCCAGCATTGATGACGCTGGCTGTCTGGGCGCTGCGAGCCTCACCCCCGGCAGTTGTCTGGTCAGTGCACAAACGG
>CAYYBN010000010.1:10245-19805 GCA_964470225.1 uncultured Methylotenera sp.
GCTTGGGCAGTTGGCCATTAGGGAATACCTCGCATGTGCTGGATGGCGGAATCCGCCATCACTGGTTTCAGCAAAATGGCTGGCGTGAACAAGTCATGTACCGGCCATTGCCCACAGCCGTTACGCTGGTGGTCAGCGGCGAGCGCTTGGCCACGCAAAGCCGTAGCCTGCCTGCGGATAAGCTGCTGTGGACGGCCTATCTGGAGTCCAGTACTTTGCAAATGTTGGCCTTGCCAACCAGCCAGGCCGTCACCGGTGTTAACAATGACAGCGTGGCAGAATGGAAACGGCCATGAACAAGCGCATCAACATATCACTACACTTTGAGTATCAATCGCCTCTCCAGCCAGCATTTCAGCACCACCGTGGATTCAGTTTGCTAGAAATGGCGCTGGTGTTGCTGGTCGTGTCTGCGCTGGGCGGCGCCTTGTTTACGCCCTTGCGTCTGTACCGTGAACAGCAGGCAAGGGCGCAGACGCAAGCCTTGCTACAGGAGGCCAGACTGGCGCTGATAGGCCATGCCCTCGCCCTGCACTACTTGCCCTGCCCGGACACCGACGCCATTCCCGATGGTTGGGAAAATGTCAATGCCAGTCAGGCCTGTACTAACAGCGAAGGTGTTTTGCCCTGGCGGCAACTGGAGTTACCAGCCACCGATGCTTGGGGACGTTTTTTACGCTACCGTGTTGACAGCAGTTTTAGTCATCATGCCAACTGGTTTGGCATTGCCCAGGCCGAGAACGCCAGTACCTTACAGGTACAAAACGAGGCCGGTGCCGTCACCAGCAATCCCAGTCGTCCGGTGGCGGTGATTCTGTCGCACGGCCAAAATGGCTGGGGCGGGGTACAATCGCTGTCTGCGGGTAAGGTGAGTGCCATGGCTGCATCCACGCATGCCAGCGAGCTGGAAAATGCCGATACAGACACCTTGTTTATCGACATGGCGCAGCAGCAGACGTCAATTGGCAGCTTCGATGATATGCTGGTCATGCTGTCACCCAAGGTGTTGATTACGCAGATGGTGGCTGCGCAACGGTTGCCTTGAGACGATTGGGTGCATATTTGTTCCCCAAGCTGAATGCCCGCAACCGAATTAAACCCGGTTTTTTGGAACCCCCATGCAAGACGAATTATTGTTACGTTACAGTCGGCATATCATGCTGCAAATTGAATATGCCGGACAGGAAACCTTGACCCAAAGCCACGCGCTGATTGTCGGCGCGGGCGGTTTGGGGGCGCCGGTCGCCTTGTATCTGGCCGCTGCCGGCGTAGGTACGCTGACCATCTGCGACTTTGATACAGTAGACCTGACCAATTTACAGCGGCAAATTATTCATACCACCGCCGCAGTTGGTCTTAACAAGGCCATATCCGCGCAGGCCACGCTGGCGGCACTTAACCCGGAGGTGCAGGTGCATACGGTCACCACACGCGCCACCCCCGAGACGTGTGCTGCACTCATAGCGCAAGCCGATGTGGTGATGGATTGCAGCGACAATTTTGATACCCGTTATACCCTGAATCGTCTGTGTTTTGCCGCTAAAACACCGTTGGTGTCCGGTGCAGCTATCCGCTTTGAAGGACAATTGAGTGTGTTTGATTTCCGCCACCCGACATCGCCTTGTTATCACTGCTTATACCCCGACGTGGGAGATGATCAGGCCTTGCGCTGTGCGGACAACGGCGTGTTTGCGCCGCTAGTAGGCATGATAGGCACCGCACAGGCGGCCGAGGCGATTAAGCTGTTATTGAATATCGGCCAGACCATGCAAGGCCGTTTGCTGCTCCTAGATGCGCTCAGTGCCGAGTGGCGTACTATACGGCTGACCCGCGACCCGGCTTGTAGCGTCTGTGGCGCAGGCTAACGGAAAGGGCGCCAGTTTTGCCCGTTGTACTTTACTTGCCGCCAGTCAGCGCCTTGACCGCGCTGACCACATCTCCGGGCAGAACAACCAGTTTGCTGTTGTCAGATTCAGCCATTTTTTGCAGTGACTGAATATAACGATCGCCGAGCAAAAAAGTCGCCGAGCTATTGTTGTCTTGCACAGCGGCTGTAATCATTTTAATTGCTTCGGCAGAGGCATTGGCCGCTACCAGTTGGGCTTCAGCGTCTTTGCGTGCTGCTTCCAGTCTGGCTTCGGCGTTTAAAATCAGCGATTGCTTGGCCCCTTCGGCTTCGGTCACCACCGCCACGCGTTCTCGCTCGGCGGCGGCCTGACGCTCCATGGCATCTTGCATATTGGCCGAAGGTTTAATGTCCTGAATCTCCACGCTTTTGACCGTCAAGCCCCAGTCCAGCGCCTCATCGGCAATCGCCTCTTTCAGCTCGGCTTTAATACGGTCACGCGAGGTCAGCGCATGGTTGAGGTCCATGCCGCCGATAATCGAACGCAAACTGGTTTGCACCATATTGCGCATGGCTTCTTTGAAGTTTTCAATGCCATAAACAGCCCGCTCAATATTACTCACCTTGATAAAAGCCACAGCATTGGCCAGGATCACCGCGTTGTCGCGGGTAATGACCTCTTGTTCAGGCACATCCAGAATAATGTCCTTGGTGGTGACCTTATAGCTGACCGTGCTTAAAACTGGGTTAATAATATGCAGGCCGGGCGTCAAAATGCCAGCAAATTTTCCTAGCCGTTCTACCACCCATTCCTCGCCCTGCGGCACGATGCGCACGCCTTTAATGATGGCGACAATTACCAGCGCGATTAAAATCAAACTGACTTCAGTCATTGCAAATTCCTTAAAAAATTAAGTGAGTTAAGCTGCCTGCGCTGCCACGCGTAAGCTGTTGCCTTCGACAGCCACCAAGATGACGGTTTGTCCGGCCTCCAGCACCGTATCGGCATACGCGGTCCATTCTTTACTGCCCATCACCGCCGGTTCAAACCTGACCTTACCCGGTTGCTGAGGCGCAATCGCCACGGTAACCAGTCCCTGACGACCAATTTCTTCGCCTTGCGATTGCCCCACCCGGGCGCTGGGGGTGCGTTTTTCGCGCTTGCGCCATGCCAACAGTGAAAACGCTGATAACCAGGCAAAGTTAAATGCTTGCATGGCCACACTTAGCGTCGGGAAGGCCCAGGCCACCAGGGCCATGAGCAGTGCGGCGATGCCCAGCCACAACAAATACAGGGTGCCGGTGGCCATTTCCAGGCAGAGCAACAACAAACCTAAGGCCATCCATAACCACAGGGGTTGCATGAATTCTGTCATCGCATACTTTCCAAAATCAGAGCGTTTATCTTATCACCAAGGCAAGGGCGGCTTGCGGATTATTGTCGGTTCTTTGCATTGTGGCGTATGCGCGAACCTTTTGGCTGTGCATAGACTCCTTGCATAACGTAGATGCAGGTCAAGTTAAACCTGCACAATTATCTGTCTAAACAAGCTAAAGCCTGATGATGACCATCAACACCACAGCAATACAATTGTCTTTACCCAGTGCGCGCGAAGCACGTTTGGCCAGCGTGCGCAGCTGGTTTCCGCAAGCCACAGGCCCCGATTTGGCGGCGCACTGGCGTGGTGGGCGTGCTGCGGGTCTCGCCGCTTTACGCAAGGTGGATGCCGTAGACTATGCGCGTAGCCGCAATTATCTGAATGGCAAAGTGTCCCGGCTTTCGCCCTATTTACGCCATGGGTGTTTGAGCTCGCAGGAGGTCAGCCAGTTTGCACTGGATGCCGTGGGTGCGCGGGCAGAAAAATTTGTATCCGAAGTGGCGTATCGGGATTTCTTCCGTCAGGCATGGTATCGCTTTCAGGCCAGTATTTTGCAAGACATGGAGCCCGCCAAGGTGCTGCTCGGCCAAAAACCGTTACCGGCTGACCTGCAATCAGGCCAGTCGGGCGTGGAGTGCATGGATGCGGTGGTCAGGCAATTGCAGCAGGACGGCTATGTGCACAACCATGCGCGCATGTGGTTTGCCGCCTATGTGCTGCATTGGCTGAAAGTGGATTGGCGCCGTGCCGCTGATTGGTTTGAGGCAGCGTTACTGGATGGCGACCTGGCGTCTAATCATTTGTCCTGGCAATGGGTAGCTTCAACCTTTAGCCATAAACCCTATTTTTTTAACCGTGAAAACGTGCAGCGCTTTGCCGGTGACCAGTATTGCAAGCAATGCAAAGCGCAATGCCCGTTTGACGATACCTACGAGGCCTTGCAGCAGCAATTGTTTATCGAGGTGGATGCCAGCACCCCGGGCTACCCCAAAGCGCGCCCCTTGCAACAAGCCCTGGCGCTGACCCCGCGTAACGATTTGCCGCTGTGGGTGCATGATGAAATGTTGTCGTCCGAGCATGCGATGTTAAACACCAACCAGCCCAAAGTGTTTATTTTTGACCCTGCGCTTTACGGCCACTGGCCGCTCAAGCGTTTGCAATGGATGGCCGATGCGCTGGCTGAAATGCCGAACGTGCAACTCTGGTTGGGCGCAACTGCGCAGGTTTGGCAACAATTGGGCGTGCAGCATGTGCAGAGTCAACGCACCCCCCAAGCCAAACTACATGCAGCGATTGCGCCAATCAAAGTCACCTGGTGCGCAGAACCGCCGTTTGCAGAGGCCAGCCTCAGTGACCACCATTTGCTGCGCTTTACCCGCTATTGGAAAAAAGTCGGCCCGGCAGTCATGGGGCGCCATTATCTTGACTAAGCCAGCTCGTTGAGGGCTGAAGCCCGCCTTGCCTATGTTAAAATCTCGCGCATGACTACACACACCCACACTGCTGCGCCCACGCGCGAACTCGCCAAATCGTTTGACCCAAAAACCATTGAAAGCCAGTGGTATGCCTTTTGGGAGGGCAAAGGCTATTACGCCGCCGGGATGAACCCGGATGTGCAAGACAATTTCTGTATCTTGCTGCCACCGCCCAACGTCACCGGCACCCTGCACATGGGCCATGGCTTTAACCAGACCATTATGGATGCGCTGACCCGTTACCACCGCATGCGTGGCGACAACACCTTGTGGCAACCGGGTACCGACCATGCCGGCATTGCCACGCAGATTGTGGTGGAGCGCCAATTGGATGCGCAAGGGATTTCACGTCACGACTTAGGCCGCGAAAAATTCCTCGAAAAAGTCTGGGAATGGAAAGAATACTCTGGCGGCACCATCACCAAACAAATGCGCCGTCTGGGTACGTCACCTGACTGGAGCCGCGAGCGTTTTACCATGGACGCCGGCCTGAACAAGGTGGTCACCGAGAGCTTTGTGCGCCTATACAACGAAGGCCTGATTTACCGTGGCAAACGTCTGGTCAACTGGGATGTGAAATTGGGCACCGCCGTGTCTGACCTCGAAGTGGTACAGGAAGAAGAAGATGGCGCCATGTGGCATATCAACTATCCGCTGGCGGATGGTTCTGGCCATGTGACCGTAGCCACCACGCGTCCGGAAACCATGCTCGGTGACGTGGCCGTGATGGTAAACCCTGAAGATGAACGCTATGCGCACTTGATTGGTAAACACGTCATGCTGCCCTTGTGCAACCGCGAAATCCCGGTGATTGCTGATGAGTATGTCGATAAAGAATTTGGCACCGGCGTGGTGAAAGTGACGCCTGCGCATGACTTTAATGACTATGCGGTGGGTCAGCGCCAGGGTCTGGACAAGATTGTCATTCTCAACCTGCAAGGGCTGGTGCCTGCCAGCGCCGAAGTGATTGCGCCGGATGGCAGCAGCAAAGAATCGATTCACTTACCAAGCAACCTTGTTGGGCTGGAACGCTTTGCCGCACGCAAACAGGTGGTGGCCGATCTGGAAGCCGGTGGCTTTCTGGTCAAGATCGAAAAACACAAACTGAAAGTGCCGCGTGGCGACCGTACCAATGTGGTGATTGAACCCATGCTCACCGACCAATGGTTTGTCGCTATGAGCAAGTCGGGTGCTGACGGTAAATCGATTACCGAAAAAGCACTTGAAGTAGTCGCCAATGGCCAGATCAAGTTCTACCCGGAAAACTGGGTCAACACCTACAACCAGTGGCTAAACAATATTCAGGACTGGTGTATTTCACGCCAATTATGGTGGGGCCATCAAATCCCGGCTTGGTATGGTGAAAATGGTGAAGTGTTTGTTGCTCACGATGAAGCTGAAGCAAAACAAATGGCCCAGCAAGCGGGTTATTCAGGCAATCTAAAACGTGACAATGATGTGCTAGACACCTGGTATTCCTCCGCCCTGTGGCCGTTCTCCACGCTGGACTGGACGGGTGACGACGCCATCGACGCGCAGAATCAGGCCTTGCAGCAATACCTGCCCTCTAGTGTACTGGTCACCGGTTTTGACATCATCTTTTTCTGGGTGGCGCGTATGGTCATGATGACCAAGCACCTGACCGGCAAAATCCCGTTCAAGCATGTGTATGTGCACGGCCTGATCCGCGATGCCGAAGGCCAGAAAATGTCCAAGTCCAAAGGCAATGTGCTGGACCCGATTGATTTGATAGACGGTATTGCGCTGGATGCGCTGATACAAAAACGCACCACCGGCCTGATGAACCCCAAGCAAGCCGAGCAGATTGAAAAACGCACGCGCAAAGAATTCCCCGAAGGCATTGCCGCCTACGGTACAGATGCCTTGCGCTTTACCTTTGCCAGCCTGGCTTCACCAGGCCGTGACATCAAGTTTGATTTGCAGCGCTGCGAAGGTTATCGTAACTTTTGTAACAAGCTGTGGAATGCCACCCGCTTTGTGCTGATGAATACGGAAGGTAAAGACAACGGCTTTGGCGCCGAAAGCTGCGAGGCCGGTGGCCGCACATTCAGTCAGGCCGACCGCTGGATCGTCAGCCTGCTGCAACGCACCGAAGCCGAAGTCGAGCGCGCGTTTAACGATTACCGTTTTGACCTGGCCGCCAAGGCGATTTACGAGTTTGTCTGGGACCAGTATTGCGACTGGTATCTGGAAATTGCCAAGGTGCAGTTGCAAGGCGGCGACGAGGCCGAGCAGCGTGGCACACGTCGCACCCTGTTGCGCGTGTTGGAAACCATCTTGCGTTTGGCCCACCCGATTATTCCGTTTATCACCGAAGAAATCTGGCAAACCGTGGCACCCATGACTGAGCTCAAGGACAAGACACGCGGCACGGACAGCATTATGTTACAGGTCTACCCCAAAGCTGACCTGGAAAAAATTGACGAACAAGCCGAAGCCTGGGTTGCTACATTAAAAACTGCCGTCGAAGCCTGCCGCAGTTTGCGGGGTGAAATGGGGATTTCGCCGGCCGCCAAAGTGCCACTGATTGCGGCGGGGGATGCCGAGGCCTTGACGGCCTACGCGCCCTACCTGAAATCACTGGCCAAACTGGAAAACGTCGATATCGTCACCGACCTGCCAGAAGCCGATGCGCCAGTGATGCTGGCTGGAAACTTCAAGCTGATGTTGAAAGTCGAGATTGATGTGGGGGCAGAAAAAGAACGCCTGGGCAAGGAAGTCGCCCGACTGCAAGGTGAAATTGCCAAAGCCAACGGCAAGCTGGGCAACGAAAGCTTTGTCGCCCGCGCCCCGGCGGCGGTGGTCGAGCAGGAAAAAGCCCGTCTGGCCGAGTTTAGCGCCAGCCTGGAAAAATTGCAGGCACAACTGGCCAAGCTTAAATAGGCCCAACTGCTTGCGATATAGGCTATCCACGCTTCAGGGCCAGCAGTCAGGCTGGCCCTACCCTTGCCGTCTTTCCGGCGCAGGCGGGCATCCAGTCAGGGTGAGTCCCTGCCTGTTTTCACGATGCATGAATGCTGTGAACAAACCGTTTAAATTCGCATCCTAAAGGTCATGACAACGCCAGAAGACGACAACCCGGCCAACGAAATCATGTGCAGTTGCAGCGGTACCACGCGCGGCATGATTTATGATCTGGTGATGCAGGGCAAAGATATTGAAGCCATTTCGCGTTACTCGGGTGCTTTGTCAGGCTGTGGCGGTTGCGAATACGAAATCGGCGAGTTTGTGAAAGCGTTGCAACTGACCCTCAGCGATGTCGATAGTGGTGTTTGATTGCGCATCATCTCACGCCACTCATCCTTTTGGTACAATTGACACCGTCAGGCACCGGTGCTACTTTGCTCCCACACCTCAAGGGGGCGCGCCATGGCACAATCACCAAAAATCAAGGTTGGTGGGTTAAGGGGGCTGGATAAAGTCCAAACCAAGAAGCCGATTGATATTGCAGGCCAAGTCGAAAAACAGGCACCGCCGACGCAAAAAATCATGATAGGCCCACCGGTGAAAAACCTGTGGAGCGGCAAGGGGCAGGTGCTCATCAGACCAGACGATATGCTCAGCATGCGTGTTGAGCTGCTCGGGCTGGAACTGGTGCCCGGTGGCGGCAACACCCCCGCCATGCTCAAGGCCAATGCGGATGCCACGCTGGTGGTGCATTTTCAACCGCAATCCATCGCCGAGCAAACCACCGAGATGAGCGGATCTACGGTATTTACCCCTCCGCCAGATCAGATAGGCAAAGGTCCCAAATCTGTAGAGGCGGTCACCCCTACCATACAGGCCAGGCTGGCTGGCGAATCACGGCTGGCGTTCCGGGTCGTAGCAGGTCAGCAAATTCCGTATACCGTGGAGGGCATACTCACCGCTTGCCAAACTTTGCCGCTACAGCTGGCCGATAACGCGCTGCCGCCAGCCGCACCCCCGCAGAAGATTCAGCCATTATTTACGATTAAAACACCGGTCAATGGCGTACAACGCGCATCCACTGCGCAAATGGTGCTGAAAAATGCACGACTCACGACCCAGTTTGATCAGGCCAACAGTGCTAACCGATTTAAACCGGCTAAGCTGGACATCACCACTTTTCCGCAAACCAGCATCGTCCCTATTGCGCCCAAACCCGAGCACACGGCGCTAGAATTGCCTTGGCGGCTGTTCATCTCGCCTACCCCCGGCGCACGCTGGTTACACAACATGCAGCCAGTCCCTAATGCGGTGTCGCAGCGTGTGGAGTTGTGGCACAGTATTTTAAATACCGCGGCGGTGGATACGCTGCGTGCGATTTGGGCCACCACCGGTAGCCACATGGATGGCTCGCGCGATATCCTGCCAGAGTTTCCGAATGGCGCCAACAACAGTCTGCCGGATTCGGAATCGGTTGCCACAATCAATGCACAAAAGGCCAATGTGCCATTTTTAGCCCCATTGAATGATGCAGACCGACTGCAACTGGTTCACCTTTCCAGTAACTTCAGTCGCACCGCCAAAAGCGCCAAAAAAGGCCAGACGGTGTACACGCCATTGCCCATCCAGGCTCAATTGCTCGGGCTTTCCACACTGGGTGGTTGGCTCAATGTGCGTGGCGCCTGGAACCCTCTGCCATTGGGGTATGCCCTGACTGAATGGCGCCAACGCAGCACACAAGCGCGAGACCATGCGGTGCGGGTGGCTTATGTCGGGGTTTTATTTCCCTTTGGACATCAGGCAACGCTCATCAAAGAAACCGAACGCAAGTTTGTGTCGGTAAAAACTCCGCTTGGGCTCACTACCCGTCGCGAGGCCAAGCTGTTCACGCGTTACTATCTGGTGATTAAAGAGCCTGACCGTCAGTACCAC
>CAYYBN010000011.1:0-18410 GCA_964470225.1 uncultured Methylotenera sp.
GCGCTCAGCGTGGCCCGCCAGCAGGTGGAGAACGGCGCCCAGGTCATCGACATCAATATGGACGAGGGCATGCTGGATGCGGTCAAGGCCATGACGCATTTCCTCAATCTGGTCGCCTCCGAGCCCGACATTGCCCGGGTGCCCATCATGATCGACTCTTCGAAATGGGAGGTGATTGAGGCCGGATTGAAATGCGTGCAAGGCAAAGCCATCGTCAACTCCATCTCCATGAAAGAAGGCGAAGCCGAGTTTTTGCGCCAGGCCAATTTGTGCCGTCGCTATGGCGCGGCAGTCATCGTCATGGCCTTTGACGAAAAAGGTCAGGCCGACACCTTTGCCCGCAAAACCGAGATTTGCAAACGCGCCTATGACTTGTTAGTGAGCACTGGCTTTGCGCCGGAAGACATTATTTTTGACCCAAACATTTTCGCCATTGCCACCGGCATTGAGGAACACAACAACTACGCGGTGGACTTTATCGAGGCGACGCGCTGGATCAAGCACAACCTGCCGTATGCGCGTATTTCTGGTGGCGTGTCCAATGTCAGCTTCAGTTTCCGGGGCAACGAACCGGCACGTGAAGCCATCCATACCGTGTTTTTGTACCATGCGATTCAAGCAGGCATGACCATGGGCATCGTCAACGCTGGCATGGTCGGCGTCTATGACGACATCGACCCCGAATTGCGTGCACGCGTAGAAGACGTGGTACTCAACCGCCGGGAAGATGCCACCGAGCGCATGATTGAATTTGCCGGGACGCTGGTCGCCGGCGGCAAGAAGCAGGAAGCCTCGCTGGCCTGGCGCGGTACGCCAGCGCAGCCGGTGGCCGCCAGCAAGCGGCTGGAATATGCGCTGGTGCATGGCATTACCGACTTTATCGTCGCCGATACCGAAGAAGTGCGTCAGGACATCATGCGCAAGGGCGGGCGGCCGATACAGGTGATTGAAGGCCCTTTGATGGATGGCATGAATGTGGTCGGCGACCTGTTTGGACAGGGCAAAATGTTTTTGCCGCAGGTGGTGAAATCGGCGCGGGTGATGAAATCTGCCGTGGCGCATCTGATTCCGTTTATCGAGGAAGAAAAAGCCGCCGAAGAACGCCGTACCGGCATGGTCGCCAAGCCCAAAGGCAAAGTGGTCATCGCCACCGTCAAGGGTGATGTGCACGATATCGGCAAGAATATTGTTTCCGTGGTGTTGCAGTGCAACAACTTCGAGGTGGTGAACATGGGTGTGATGGTGCCTGCCGCCGAGATTCTGGAGATGGCCAAGCGCGAGAACGCCGACATCATTGGCTTGAGCGGCCTGATTACGCCTTCACTGGAAGAAATGGCCTATATCGCCAAGGAAATGCAGCGCGACCCGCATTTTGTGGAAAACCAGACGCCGTTACTGATTGGTGGTGCCACCACTTCGCGGGCGCACACTGCGGTGAAAATTGCACCCAATTACACCGGGCCAGTGATTTACGTGCCGGATGCCTCGCGCTCGGTAAGCGTGATGCAAAATCTGCTGACGCCAGAAACGCGGGGTGCTTATCTGGCTGAAATTCAGGCCGACTACGAAAAAGCGCGCCAGCAACATGCCAACAAAAAAGGTGTGCCCATGCTGCCGCTGGCTGCCGCGCGCGCCAATGCCGCCAAACTGGCGTTTACTGGCGCATCGGCACCGGTGAAGCCCAAGTTTATTGGCCGACGCGTGTTCAAAAATATCGACTTGGCGCTGATCGCCCAATACATCGACTGGGGCCCGTTCTTCCAGACCTGGGACCTGGCCGGTTTTTATCCAGCGATTTTAAAAGATGAAGTCGTCGGCGAAGCCGCCAGCAAAGTGTTTGCCGAAGCACAAGTGATGCTGAAACGCATCATTGATGGCCGCTGGTTAAGCGCCAATGGCGTGATTGCCTTGTTACCGGCCAATCAGGTCAATGACGATGACATTGAAATCTACACCGATGACACCCGCAGCCAGATTGCACTGACCTGGTATGGCATGCGCCAACAAACGCAAAAACCGGTGATTGATGGCGTGGCCAGACCCAACCAGTGCATGGCCGATTTTATTGCACCGCGCGGCATTGATGATTATATCGGCCTGTTTGCAGTCACCGGCGGTCTGGGCATGGAAAAACGCCTGGCCGAGTTTGAAAAAAACCATGATGACTACAACGCCATTCTATTCAAGTCATTGGCCGACCGACTGGCCGAAGCCTTTGCCGAGTATATGCATGAACGCGTGCGTCAAGACTTGTGGGGCTATGCCGCAAACGAGGACCTGAGCAATGACGCGCTGATTAAAGAGCAATATCGCGGTATCCGTCCAGCGCCGGGCTACCCGGCCTGCCCTGACCATACGGTCAAGGCCGACATGTTCCGCGTGTTGCAATGCGAAGAAATTGACATGCAACTGACCGACAGCTATGCCATGGTGCCTGCCGCCGCAGTCAGTGGCTTCTATCTGGCGCACCCGGAAGCGAGGTATTTCAGCGTGGATAAAATCGGCAACGACCAGCTGGAAGACATGGCGACCCGGCGTGGTGCGGACAAGGCTTGGCTGGCGCGCTGGCTGGCGCCGAATTTGGGTTAACTGGGCAGTTCATTGCAGCTATCTAAAAACGCACCTCTGGGTGCGTTTTTAGATTTTGAACAGGGCTGAATCCCAAAAATGGGCCTAAAGTGTTTTACGTAAATTGGCTGGTGGGATATTTAGCGATTCGCGGTATTTGGCGATGGTGCGGCGGGCAACGACAATGCCTTGTTGCGCCAGCATTTCGGTAATTTGGTTGTCCGACAATGGTTTTTTGGCATTTTCTTCGGCCACCATTTGCTTGATAAGCGCACGGATGGCCGTGGCCGAGCAGGAGCCCCCGGCATCGGTGGCCACCGAACTGCCAAAGAAATATTTCAACTCAAACACGCCGCGCGGCGTCAGCATGTATTTGTGGGTGGTGACGCGCGACACTGTACTTTCGTGCAAATCCAGCTCTTCGGCGATTTCGCGCAACACCAGTGGCCGCATGGCAATGTCGCCATGCTCGAAAAAATTACGCTGACGGTCAACAATGGCTTGTGACACGCGCAGGATGGTGGAAAACCGTTGCTGGATATTCTTGATCATCCACTTGGCTTCCTGCATCTGGCTTTGCAAGTACTGACCGGAGTTCTCGCGGTTGCGCTTGAGAATGTCCGCATACAACTGGTTGATACGCAACTTGGGAATGACGCCGTCATTGAGTGAGGCCAGCCAGATGCCCTTGATTTTTTTGACCACCACGTCATGCTGAATAAAATGGTCATGGCTAAAGCTGGCATAGGCGCTGCCAGGTTTGGGGTTTTGTTGCTTAATGAGTTGCTGGGCCGTTTTCAGCGTTTGCTCGTCACAGCCCAACACCTTGCGCAACTTGAGAAAGTCTTTGTTGGCCAGCAGTGGCAAATGAGCATCGACAATGGTTTTGGCATATGGCAGCCCGGGGGTGTCTGCAGGTAGATGGTTGAGTTGCAGCAACAGACATTCACGCAAATCGCGGGCGGCCACGCCCACCGGTTCCAGATTTTGCAACAGCTTGAGTGCTGTTTCCAGTTCCAGCAGTTCGACTTCCAGTTCTTCGGGCAGCAGGGCCACCAGTTCTTCTAGCGATTGCTCCAGATAGCCGTCGTCGTTGATACTGTCCAGTAACAGCTTGGCCAGGTTCATGTCACGTTCGGACAAATGTGCCAGCTGAATCTGGTCCAGCAGGTGCTCACGCAGGCTGATTTGCTGTGTATCTTGACGCGTAAAGTCGCTGTCGTCTTCCTCGAGGTTATTACGGCCGGATTCGTCCCAGTTACTGGCACTGCCAAATTCCTCATAGTGGTCTTCAAACTCTGGCGGTGTGAATTCCTCGCGCAAATTGGGAAGCTCGCCCTCATTACCACTCAGGCTATCATGCAATTCCTCACGTAAACTTTCTGCAGGTGCCGCAATGTCATTTTGCGTGGCCACATCAAACTGGCTGGCATCTTCGCTGTTGGCGGGCGGAGAGGCCGATGGTGCATCATCAAAGTCGGCTTCTTCGGCCTCGCCCATTTCCAGTAACGGGTTTTCCTGCAAAATGCTTTCCAGCTCCTGGTTGAGTTCCAGCGTAGACAACTGCAACAAGCGTATGGATTGTTGCAGTTGCGGCGTCAGGGCCAGGTTTTGCGAAATACGTAGTTGCAGGTTTTGCTTCATGTCCCACTACAGCCTAAAATTCTTACCGAGGTACACTTCGCGTACCCCTTCATGTTCGATAATTTCATCCGGTGTGCCAGCTGCAAAAATAGCGCCGTCATTGACGATGTAGGCGCGGTCACAGATGTCCAGTGTTTCCCTGACGTTGTGGTCGGTAATCAAAATGCCGATATTCTGGCTACTCAGGTAGCGTATGATTTTCTGGATCTCGATGACTGCAATCGGGTCTATGCCGGCAAACGGTTCATCGAGCAAAATAAATTTGGGGTCGGTCGCCAGACAGCGCGCAATTTCTACCCGTCGCCGCTCACCCCCGGATAGACTCACTGCCTGGCTGTGACGAATGTGCTGAATGTGTAACTGGTCTAGCAGATATTCCAGCTTGGCCTCACGCTCAACGGGTGTCAGCGGCCGCGTTTCAAGAATGGCCATGATGTTTTCACTAACGCTCAGCTTGCGAAAAATGGAAGCTTCTTGCGGCAGATAAGCCAAACCTAAACGGGCACGTGCGTGCATGGGCAAATGGCTGATGTCTTGCTGGTCCATGTGTATATGACCGGCATCCAGCACTACCAGACCCACTATCATATAAAAGCTGGTGGTTTTGCCAGCACCATTCGGGCCAAGTAGACCAATGACCTCACCACTGTTGAGTTCCAGCGAGGTATTTTTGACCACGGTACGTCCCTGATAGGACTTTTTCAGTTGTCGAACGACCAATTGATGTTGTACTGCGGAAGGCATGACAGGCTGTGACTGGTTCATCTGTCAAGGCGCCGATTGTGCGTCTGCCGGACGCACTTGTATACTGCGGTTCATTTTTAACCCTTGTTGTACCGGTTTGTTGTCAATAACCGTCTCGGTGGTGCGGTTTTTGGGCTGGATGGTGGCCTTGACGCGGCTGTTGGCGGTACCGTTCGGGTTGGCTTTGGTGCCACCTATCACTTCGGCATATTCAGCGTTGGCGTCGTAACTGATGTAGTCACCATTGACGATATCCTCGCCACGTTTAACCCAGGCATTGGTATATAACTGCACCTTGTCCATACGGCCGTTGTACTCAATGCGTTGGGCGCTGCCCTGCATCCACTCGTTTTTACCGGTACGCTTTTGCTTGAACGTGGTCGGGTTGCCGGTGCTGGTACTATGCTGAAAGCCGTCCTGGTCTTCACGCACAATCATTTTGTCGGCCTTAATGACCAGTGTGCCTTGGGTCAGCACCACATTGCCGGTGTAAGTACTGATTTTTTTGGCATCATTCACCGTCACGGTATCCGCTTCCAGTTCAATGGGCTGGTCACGGTCTGATTCCTCGGCGATAGCCATGCCCAGCCATAGCGCGAGCACTATACCGGTGGCAGATGTCAGAAAAGCATTTATCCTGGTGTTCAAGTCAGTCTCCATGGTCATTGCAGGGCAGGCGGCATACTGCCCAAACGTTTAGGCTTGCCGTGTGTGGTTGTTTTAGGCCGACTGCGCGCGTAATGCACATGCACACGGTTAAATAACTGTACGGTTTCGGCTTGCTTGTCAAACACCATACCCGTGGCGGTGATGACCGTGGCCGGTTGTTGTTTAATGACGACTGGCAATTTGGTATGGGCGATTTCCTTGTCCGGCTCAATGGTCAACTGCTCGGTACGCAATTCCATTTCGCCTTTGGTGGCCGTGGCCTGACGCACCACTTTTACCTGCTGGCGAAATTCAACCTGTTTGCCATCCGGCGAGACAAAGCCATGCTGACCTTGTATTTGTGTATACGGCTTGTCTTGACCATACTGAGTGAAGCGTGGCCGTTGCAATTCAGTGGTGTTGGTGTCCGGGAAATGGCGCAGTTCGCTGGCCGCCAGCACATATTTGGTTTGGCCCTGCGCATCGGTGCGTGTGCTGACAAAGCGGTATAACAGATAATCCGGGTCATGACGCAGCCGGCTGCTCAAGCGCACCGTTTGTTCCTGCACGGTCTGGTTGATCCAGAAGGTCAGTAATGCCAGAAACAGCAATAACAAAATCGGCAGCATAATCGGGTGGCGCAACACTTAAACCACCTTGGCTTTCAGCAAGTCATGCATGTTAAACGCACCGACCAGACGCTGTTCGCTGTCTATGGCCATAAAGCCGTTAATTTTGTGTTGCTCCATCAGCATGACCGCATCCATGGCCATTTGCGTTACGCCAATAAGCCTTGGTTGCCGGTTCATGACATTCGAAACGGGTACTTGCAAGTCAGAGTGGCCTTGCAAGAACAGTCGGCGTAAATCACCATCGGTAAAAATACCTATGGGTTGTTGTTGCGCATTGATCACTGCCGTGAACCCCATGCCTTTGGCGCTGATTTCACGGATGGCCTGTTGCAGGCTGGCCTGTGCGTCTACACATGGGACTGCTTCGCCACGACGCATGACATCGTGCACGCGTACCAGCAAACGGCGGCCCAGACTGCCACCCGGGTGCGACCGGGCAAAATCTTCAGCGGTAAATTCACGCCTGTCCAGCACGCACAGCGCCAATGCATCGCCCAGCGCCAGCGCCGCGGTGGTGCTGGCAGTGGGTGCCAGGCCCAAGGGACAGGCTTCGTGGCTGACCGTAGCGCTCAAATGCACATCTGAGGCGCGTGATAGTGTCGACTCATGCTGGCCGGTAATGCTGACGATGCGCGCACCTATACGACGTATGGCAGGCAAGATATTGATAATTTCGTCGCTCTCGCCAGAGTTGGAGAGGGCGATGACTACATCCTCAGCCGTAATCATGCCCAAATCACCGTGACTGGCTTCAGCCGGATGCATAAAAAAGGCGGGCGTGCCGGTACTGGCGAGTGTGGCGGCAATCTTGCCGCCCACATGACCCGATTTACCCATGCCGGTAACCACCACGCGGCCACGGCAGGCCAACAGCAAATCCACCGCCTCTACAAAGGCATGACCGATACGCGCGGCCAGTTGCTGTATCTCCTCGGCTTCATGTCGTAGCACACCGCGTGCGAGATCCAGAATCGCCTCGTTCGCAGGGTTCGCAAGCTTAACACTCGATTTTGTTATACTCATCACAGGTCGAAGTATAGCAAGCCCGATGACTGCCAATAAAGGGAAAAACGCAAATTTTTTTCTACATTTTTTGGTATAGGCACATTTTTTGCATTAATCCCATGTTTGTGGCACACTCAGACGCTCATTTCCTGAATGCCATCTGCTTTGTAAGTGGATGGTGGGCGCTGATGCCATGATGTTGTCGGTCCTGTTCACTACTGCTGTAATGATTTTTCAATGTTTGATTCGCTGTTAACCGTATTGCTCTTACTCACCAGCTCGGTGTTTGCCATCGGCTTGTTCCGCACGCTTGGTATTCCGGCCTTGCTGGCTTACTTTGCCATCGGCATCATACTGGGGCCGCACGGTTTGCGCTTGCTACAAGATGAGGAGGCAGGTCGTCAGGTCGCTGAATTTGGCATTGTGTTTTTGATGTTCAGCATTGGTCTGGAATTTAGCCTGCCCAAGTTGTATGCCATGCGCAAAACCTTGTTTGGGCTGGGTGGCTCGCAGGTGGTGTTGACGCTGCTGGTGTCTTTGCTGTTGGGCAAATTGGCAGGCCTGGACATGGGGACTGCCTTTATCATTGGTGCAGCCCTGACCATGTCCTCCACCGCCATTGTCTCCAAGATCCTGATGGAGCGTGTGGATCTAAACTCGCGTCACGGACGGCTAAGTATCGGCGTGCTTTTGTTTCAGGACCTGGCCGTGATTCCAATTCTAGTGTTAATACAAACCTTGGGCGCACACTCGGATAACTGGCAGGAAGTGTTGGGGTTGACCGTGTTCAAGTCTTCGATACTGCTGTTTGTGCTGTTCAAATTCGGTAAAAATATTCTGAATTTCTGGTTCGAATTGGTGGCCAAGCAGCGCTCGCGTGAGTTGTTTGTGTTAAACGTGCTAATGGTGACCATGCTAATGGCCACGGCCAGCAACGTTGCCGGATTGTCATATGCGCTGGGTGCCTTCATTGCCGGCATGCTGATTTCCGAAACCCGCTATCGCTATCAGGTGGAGTCGGACATTGCCCCATTTCGCGACATCTTGCTCGGTCTGTTTTTTGTCTCGGTCGGCATGTTGCTGAATGTCGGTAGCGTGTTACATCATATTGGTTTGGTGCTGTTGTTATTGGCGCTGTTTCTGGTGTTCAAAATCGGGCTGATTGCCTTGCTCACCCGGTTTAATGGCTTTGAAATGGGCGTAGGCGTGCGTACCGGCATTATTCTCGGTCAGGCCGGTGAGTTTAGTTTTGTCATTCTGGCGCTGGGGTTGCAAAAGCAACTCATCGATGGCGACGCCTTACAACTGGTGCTGGCAGTCTCATTGCTTTCTATGGTGGTGGCCCCATTCATTATTCAATACAACGGCCGCATTGCAAGACGTTTGGTACGCAGCTACACGCGTAACAGCAGCAAAGTGGTGGATACCATCAAAGAGTACAGTCAGGATTTGCATGACCACGTGATTATTTGCGGCTACGGCCGAAGTGGGCAATATCTGGGACGTTTTCTGCGTGAGGAAAACATTCCGTTTGTCGCCCTCGATATGGATTCCAGCCGGGTGAAAGAAGCGGCCGCCGCAGGTGAAAATGTCATGTATGGCGACGCAGGCCGGGCACGCGTGCTGGAAGCGGCTGGGCTAAGTCGTGCCAAGGCGCTGATTGTCAGTTATGCCGAGACCCGTGCCACCATGAAGGTGCTACATGTGGTACAGGAACGCCAACCGAATTTGCCTGTTATCGTGCGCACGCATGACGATACCGACATGGATGCCTTCCGAGATGCCGGTGCCACCGAGGTGGTGCCAGAAATTCTCGAAGGCAGTTTAATGTTGGCTTCGCATGCGCTGGTGTTATTGGGTGTACCGCTTAACCGCGTGGTCAAGCGCATACGCCAGTTCCGTGAAGAACGCTACAAAATGTTCAAGGGCTTTTTCCGTGGTGTTACCGATGTGGATGCCACCGTAGCCACCTTGCAACAACTGCATTCGGTAGAAGTGTACAAAAACTTTTATGCCCATGGCTTGCGACTGGATCATGTGCCATTTGAAGATTTTGCCGTTGAGGTGAAGCAATTGCGCCGGCCCAATATGGCCGAGCCGATTGCGCCACGGCCAGATATTGTGTTGTCTGAAGGCGATGTGCTGGTGCTGCTGGGCAGTAATGCTGGCTTGCTGGCCATGGAAATTTACCTGATTTCTGGCCGTAAGCCCTGACCACTGCCATGTCACAAGCTACAGTTGTGGTTGTAGGTGGGGGCATTGTCGGCTGCATGACCGCCATGCGCTTGCGCCAGCAAGGCCACGCTGTCACGCTGGTGGAACGCAATGTGGTGGCTGCGCAAACGTCGGGTGAATCTTCATGGGCCGGTGCGGGTATCGCCTTCCCATTGCTCCCCTGGAATTATCAAGACGTAGTCAACACACTGGCGCTGGCGGGCGCCCGCCAATATCCTGCCATTTGTGCCGAGTTGTTGGCCAGCACCGGCATAGACCCCGAATGCACTGAAAGCGGCATGCTGATTGAATCACCTGCTGATTTGTCGGTTGCGCTCAACTGGTGTCAGCGTTTTGGTATGACTGCCAAGGTGCGAGGCGCTGACCTGTGGATTCCGCAAGTGCTGCAAATTCGTAACCCACGCTTATTGCAGGCCTTGCGCGCCTGGTTGCTGCAACATGGCGTCACCTTGCTCGAACACACGGCCTTGTTGCCACTGGCTGAAACAGTGCTGGCGGAGCAGGGCGAGGTGACGGTGTGGCCCACCCAAGATGGCCGTTTACTCGCAGCCGATGCCTTTGTAGTCACCTCTGGTGCCTGGAGTTTCGAGCTGCTGAAACATACCGCGCTGACGCTGGACATCAAACCCATGCGCGGCCAAATGCTGTTATACCAACTGCCTGCGGGCACCTTGACTCATATGCGTTACCGGCAAGGGTTTTATATGTTGCAACGTCGTGACGGGCATTTGCTGGCCGGCAGCAGTCTGGAAGATGTCGGCTTCGACCCCGGTGTGACTGAAGCCATGCGACTGGAAATGCAGGCCAAGGCGGAAGCCATGTTACCAGCCCTGAAACAGGCGCCGCTGTTGCGGCACTGGAGTGGTTTGCGTCCGGGTACGCCACACAATATCCCCACCATTGGTCGTCATCCGCATCTGCGCAATTTATATTTGAATACTGGCCATTTCCGCTACGGGGTGACCATGGCGCCAGAATGCGCGCAGCGTATCGCCCACTTGCTGGCCTGAGGATGATGGTGTTAATCCACCTCGGCGTGCCAGTGGCCGCTGCGGCCGCCCTGTTTTTCCAGCAAGCGGATAGCCTGCATGACCATGCCACGGTCTATGGCTTTGCACATGTCATAAATGGTGAGCAGGCCCACTTGCACGGCAGTCAGCGCTTCCATTTCCACGCCAGTCTGGCCGGTGGTTTCACATTGCACGCGGCAGGTGATTGTATTGGCGACTTCATCTGCCACAAAACTGACATCGACCCGGCTTAAACTTAAAGGATGACACAAGGGAATCAACTGGCTGGTCAGTTTGCTGGCCTGAATGGCAGCAATGCGGGCAATGCCCAGCACATCGCCTTTTTTGGCATGGCCTTGCAGAATAATGTGCAGGGTTTCAGCACGCATCTGAATACAGCCTTCGGCAATGGCGATACGTTTGCTCTGCGGTTTGTCGCCAATATCGACCATGTGGGCATGGCCTTGGGTATTAAAGTGAGTCAGGTCTGACATGGCGAAAACGGGTGAACTCCGAGCGTGAAGTCGCTATCATAACAAGATTGCGGTCGGCCAGCACGGCAAGTGTGGGTCAGGCTTGCGCACTTTTAAATAGATATGAATCTACAACCACTGATTACTGCCCCGTTAAACAGCCGCTGGCGCCATTTGTTATGGCTGGCAGTCCTGTTTGGCGCACTGCATTCGGTGGTGCTGGCCGCTGGACAAATCAGTAACGTGCCCTATGACAGCACGCTGGACCTGCGTATCCCGCCCGAGTCATCCAATCAGTTGCCTGAACTGGGCGATGCCTCGCAAATGGTCATGTCTGCCCGTGATGAAGAGCGCATTGCCAGCCAGATTTTAAAGCAGGTGGTGGTCAGTGACGAGGTGTTTGAAGATGCCGAAGTCAACGATTATCTGCAAGCCTTGGGCGAACGCCTGGCTGCCAGCGGCCCGGACAAGTCACAAAAATTCCGCTTTTTTATGGTGCAGAATAAGGCGATTAACGCCTTTGCCATGCCGGGCGGTGTAATAGGCGTGCACACTGGCCTGTTTTTGGCGGCCAATAGTGAATCTGAGCTGGCCAGTGTCCTTGGGCATGAAATCGGCCATGTCACCCAACATCATCTGGCGCGCATGATGGCCCAGCAAAAATACGACATTTTCAAAAACATTGCAGTCACCGCACTGGCTTTGCTGGTCATGCGCTCCAACCCGCAAGCTGGCGCCGGTGCCATGACGGCATCCGCAGCGGCAGGGGTGCAGCGTCAGCTCGATTACACGCGCGAGCATGAGCGCGAGGCAGATCGCGTTGGCTTAAGCATACTCGACGATGCCGGCTTTGATGTGCGCGGTATGCCGGCATTTTTTACCACCATGCAGCGCGCTACGCGTTTTTCAGATGGCAATTTACCCAGTTATCTGCGTACCCACCCGCTGACCAGCGAGCGTATCGCCGATATTGGTGACCGCGTGCAAAACCGGCCTTACAAACCGGTCAATGAAAATCCGGCCTTTTTTTTGATGCGCGCTAAAATTCGCGCCTTTCAGGGCTTGCCAGTTCAGGCTGTAGAGGAGTTTCAGCACAACATTGCCGATACCCGCTATCGCAGTGAACAGGCCGAACATTATGGCTTGGCCTATGCTTATTTGCGCGCAGGTCAACCGGCCAAGGCCTTGCAGGAATGGCAGTGGTTGAACCAGCATGGGGTAGTGAATGCCTATACCGCCACGCTGCGGGCGCTGATTGACGCCAGACAGAATAGCGGTAATGCCAATAGCAATCCATTTGCCGCCGGGTTGAGACAGTATCCACAACACCGGGCACTGGCATTGTCCGCGGCCGAATGGCTAATTCAAAACCGGCAGTGGAATGCTGCCATCACCTATGTGCAACAACAACTACCACTGTTTCCCAATGATGCCAAACTGTATGACTGGCTGGCGGCCGCCTATCAGGGCTTGAACAAGCAGATGTTGCGGCATCAGGCGCTGGGAGAGTCGTATGTACGCCGTTATGATTTGGCGCATGCGGTAGACCAGTTCGAATTGGCCAGCAAAGCCAAGGACGGTGATTTTTACCTGCAATCCAAAGTGGAGGCGCGCCTGACCATGTTGCGCGCCCAGTTGGCGCAAGAAAAATCCGAGCAGGAAAAAGATAAATAACCCTTTTATAATCACGCCCGCTGGGCGGCAGGAGCCAACGCAATGAACAGACGCAGCCTACTGAAAACCCTGATGCTGACCATGCTGGTTCCGACCAGTGGTTTGTTTGCCTTATCCGCGCGTGCTGGTGAATGGATGCGCCTTGCGTTTGAAGCCAAAACATTGGCCGATGTGCGTCAGGCATTGCAATTGCCAACCGCCAGTGACGATGCCAGCCTGCATATCGAGGCCCCACAAAAAGCCGAAAATGGTGCCGTGGTCCAAGTCGAGTTACGTGTGGACGCGCCAGTCGGTAGCGTACGCCAACTCACCCTGCTGGCCGACCAAAACCCAACGCCACTGATTACGCAAGTCGTACTGGCATCCAGCATCTTGCCGCGCATGGTCACGCGTATCAAGCTGGCGCAAACGGGAGAATTGCTGGCGGTGGCAAAGACAGCTCAGGGTGCCTTACGTCAGCAACATACCAAAGTCGAGGTGTTGGAAGATGGCTGTGCCAGTAACGAACGCGAAGCCCCATTCTCCAGCAGCATGAAATTGCGCGCCCGCTTGCAGGCCGATGGCAGCACCGAGCTTAAAATCATCATTCTGCATCCCATGCGGACTGGTCGCAGCAAAGATGACGATGGGCAACTGCTGTCGGCCCACTTCATGCAAACCATGCAAATCAGTCATCAGGGAAAAGTGCTGATTGATGTGCAAACCGGCACGGCTATTTCACGTAATCCGTACTTCACGTTTTACCTGACACAACTGGCTGCAGGCGACACACTGAGCGTACGCTGGCAAGATAACCTTGGCTACCATGGCGAGGCAGATACCATGGTGGTAATTTGATTAATTATTAGAAATTTTTATTGATGACATTTAAATAATCAATTTTACATATCAATTAAGGCTGATTACAATGCCGTCATTCGCTGAAAACACAGCTTACCTTTTTAACCCGTGACTTTTACAAACCTGATAAGGAGAACACTATGTCTTTGATTAATACTGCAGTACAACCGTTTAAGGCGCAGGCTTTTCACAATGGCAAATTCATTGAAGTGACTGAGGCCAGCCTCAAAGGCAAATGGTCTGTGTTGATTTTCATGCCAGCCGCGTTTACTTTCAACTGCCCAACCGAAGTGGAAGATGCCGCTGATAACTACGCCGAGTTCCAGAAAGCCGGTGCTGAAGTGTATATCGTCACGACCGACACCCACTTCTCACACAAAGTGTGGCACGAGACTTCACCAGCCGTGGGTAAAGCCAAGTTTCCATTGGTCGGTGACCCAACCCACGTCTTGACCAACGCGTTTGGCGTGCACATTCCTGAAGAAGGTTTGGCATTGCGCGGTACTTTCGTGATTAACCCGGATGGCGTGATTAAAACTGCGGAAGTTCACAGCAACGAAATCGCCCGTGACGTGAAAGAAACCTTGCGCAAGTTGAAAGCAGCCCAATACACCGCTGCCAACCCAGGCCAGGTATGCCCAGCCAAATGGAACGAAGGTGCCAAAACCTTGACGCCATCTTTGGATCTGGTAGGAAAAATTTAAGCTTCAAAATCTAAATGTAAGTTAACCGTGGCTGGCGTTACCGCGTCAGCCCGGCAGGCAGCCGGTTCACAAGACAAGTGTTGCCACCTCAACCTGCCTAGGCAGGGCGCTGAGGAGAATCCATGGCTTTGGCTTCCCCTCAGCGCTTTCCCCCGAAACACTTTTTAAACACCCGCGCCGGGTGTTGGGGTGCGCTCACCCTCAACACTGGAGATGATGATGTTAGACGATACCTTAAAAGCACAATTGCAGACTTATCTGGGCATGCTGCGTCAGCCTATCCAGCTGATTGCTTCGCTCGATGACAGCGACAACGCCAAACAAATGCGCGAATTGCTGACCGAGATTGCTGGCTTGTCCGACAAGGTCAGTCTGGATGACAGCGGCAACGACGCCCGCAAACCGTCGTTTGTGATTGCCAAAGCCGGTGAAACCCGTGGTGTGCGCTTTGCGGCCATTCCATTGGGCCACGAGTTTACCTCGCTGGTGCTCGCTTTGTTATGGACTGGTGGTCACCCGCCTAAAGTTGAGCAAGAAGTGCTGGAGCAGATTCAGGCGCTAGAGGCTGACCTCAACTTTGAAGTCTACATGAGCTTGTCTTGCCACAACTGCCCGGACGTGGTGCAAGCCACCACGCTGATGGCCATCTACAATCCGCGCGTCAACACCACGGTGATTGATGGTGCCCTGTATCAGGACGAAGTCAACGAACGCAACATCATGGCCGTGCCTGCCACCTTCCTCAACGGCAGCATGTTCGCCTCTGGCCGCATGCTGGTGGAAGAAATCCTGGCCAAGGTTGATACCGGCGTGGTGGCGCGTGAGGCAGAAAAACTCAATGCCAAAGCTGCGTTTGATGTGCTGGTGGTGGGCGGTGGCCCGGCTGGTGCTTCAGCCGCCATTTACGCCGCACGTAAAGGCATACGCACCGGCAT
Organism: uncultured Methylotenera sp.; assembly: GCA_964470225.1. GTDB lineage: Bacteria > Pseudomonadota > Gammaproteobacteria > Burkholderiales > Methylophilaceae > Methylophilus. Next base: position 15,113 of record CAYYBN010000011.1, read on the forward strand.
CGTTGCCGAGCGTTTTGGTGGACAGGTCAACGACACGCTGGCGATTGAAAACTTTATTTCGGTCAAGGAAACAGAAGGCCCGAAACTGGTGGCGGCACTGGAAGAGCACGTCAAAAGCTACGAAGTCGACATTATGCCGTTGCAACGTGCTGCCGCGCTGCGCGAACCGGCCAAAACCGATAGCAAGCATGCTGGCCTGATTGAAGTCGAGCTTGAAAACGGCGCTGTATTGCGTAGTAAATCGGTGATTTTGGCCACCGGTGCGCGCTGGAAAAACCTCAACGTGCCGGGTGAACACGAGTACAAAAACAAAGGCGTGGCCTACTGCCCGCACTGCGACGGCCCCTTGTTCAAAGGCAAGCATGTGGCGGTGATAGGCGGTGGTAACTCCGGCGTGGAAGCGGCCATCGATCTGGCCGGTGTGGTTGGTCACGTCACCTTGTTGCAGTTCGATACCGAACTGAAAGCCGACGCCGTGCTGCAACGCAAACTGCGCTCACTGGACAACGTGACCATTTTAACCAGCGCGCAAACCACCGAAATTACCGGTGACGGCACACGCGTCAATGGCCTGACCTACAAAGACCGCGTCAGTGGTGAGAGCAAACATATTCCACTGGAAGGGGTATTTATCCAGATTGGTTTGGTGCCCAACAGTGACTGGCTAAAAGGTACACTGGATTTAAGCAAATATGGCGAGATTGAAATTAACCATCACAATGCCACCTCGTTGCCCGGCGTATTTGCTGCGGGCGATGTGACCACCATCCCCTACAAGCAAATCATCATTGCCATGGGTGAAGGGTCGAATGCGGCACTCGGTGCGTTTGATTATCTGATTCGTCAGTAAGAATTTAACAAGGCAAGTATTAAAAGCGGTGAGGCCACTCACCGCTTTTTTGTATGGGGTTAAGGCACCACACTGGTAAACAGATACACTGCAAAAATCACCAGCAATACCAGCCCCTGTTGCACGTTGGTGCGGCCGGTGGCAAACAAAATCGAGGTGATAAACAGCGTCAAGCTGAGCAGCAGCGTTGATTTCATGTCTATGCCCAGTTGCAGCGACTGTTTCATCCAGATTGAGTAAATTGCAATCACCGGAATGGTCAAACCGATGCTGGCCAGTGCCGAACCCAGTGCCAGATTCAGGCTGGTTTGAAACAAATTTTTACGCGCCGCACGTACCGCCGCCAGACCTTCTGGCATCAGCACCATGCAGGCGATGACCACCCCTACCAGCGATTGTGGTGCGCCTATGTGCGTCACCACTTGTTCGATGGGGCCGGACAAGGTTTTGGCCAGCAATACCACCGCGGTGAGTGCAATCACCAGTACCAGCAAGCTGACCCAGGCCGCCAATGTACTGACCCGGCTATGGCTGTTATGCTTGGCGCTGGCAGAGGGTTGTTGGCTCTGGTCTGAGGCATCGAGAAAATAGTTGCGGTGTTTCACGGTCTGGATAAACACAAAGCTGGCATACAGCGCGATAGAAACCAACGCAATAAAAGCCAACTGGCTGTGGCTATACACCGGCCCCTCGGTAGTAATGGTGTAATTGGGCAATACCAGCGTCAAAATCAAGATCGCCGCCAGGGTATTCAGTGCAGTGTTGGCACCATACAGTTGGTAATGCTGCTCGCTATGCCACCAGCCCCCCAACAGCACGCACAGGCCGATAATGCCAGACAGAATAATCATCACCGTGGCAAACACCGTGTCACGTGCCAGCGTTGCCGCCGCCTCACCGCCGGAGTGCATGATAGAAAGAATCAGTGACGATTCAATCACCGTAATCGCAATCGCCAATATCAGCGTGCCATACGGTTCGCCGACCTTATGCGCAATGACCTCGGCATGGTGTACCGCGCTGATAACCGTGGCCATTAGCACGGCAAAACTGAATAACAACCAAAGCGGATGGCTGGCAATCGGGCTGGATTGGGCAGCCAGAATTAGCCAGGCCATGGCTGGCAATAACAGACTCCAGAGTGGGTGTTGTTTAACGGTCGTCGTCATGGGTTATCTACTTGCACTCATACTGAGTGACACGGCCTCCGCCACTTTAATGCCATCCACTGCCGCCGACAAAATGCCCCCTGCATAGCCTGCCCCTTCGCCGCAGGGGAACAGGCCTTTGGTGTTGATACTTTGCAGCGTTTCATCATCACGCTTGATGCGGATGGGGCTAGAGGTACGGGTTTCAACGCCGGTGAGTACGCCATCTGCCAAATCAAAGCCGGGCACCTGTTTGGCAAACGCCGGAATGGCTTCGCGCATGGCGGTAATGGCAAACTCGGGCAGGGCGGTGTCGAGATTGGTTAAGTGTACGCCAGGTGTGTACGACGGCTGGACTTCACCGAATTGCGTGGATGGCCGATTGGCCAAAAAGTCGCCAATCAACTGGCCGGGGGCTGAGTAGTTGCTGCCACCCAACACATAGGCATGGCTCTCCAACTGGCGCTGAAACGCCATCCCTGCCAGTGGATGACCGGGGTAATCGACTTCAGGTGTGATGCCGACCACAATCCCGGCGTTGGCATTGCGCTCGTTACGGCTGTACTGGCTCATGCCATTGGTCACCACGCGTTCCGGTTCCGATGCGGCGGCCACCACGGTGCCGCCCGGGCACATACAAAAGCTGTACACGCTGCGGCCATTTTGCGCATGGTGCACCAGCCGGTAATCGGCTGCGCCAAGCTTTTTCAAAATATCGTCGCCATAGCTTTTACCGTAACGCGCACGGTCGATCAGGCTTTGCGGGTGCTCGATACGGAAGCCGATTGAAAACGGTTTGGCTTCGACATAAATGCCTTTGTCATAGACCATTTCAAAGGTATCGCGCGCACTGTGGCCGACCGCCAGCACCAGATGCTGTGTAGGCAGGTATTCGCCAGTGTGCAGGCTCACGCCTTGTACCTGACCATCTTCGACATTAATATCCGTCACCCGGCTTTCAAAGCGAATCTCGCCGCCCAAGCTGAGGATGGTGTTGCGCATATCTTCCACCATGCCGACCAGACGAAATGTGCCGATATGTGGGTGGCTGACATAGAGAATTTCTTCCGGCGCACCGGCCTTGACGAACTCCTGTAGCACCTTGCGGCCATAGTGCTTGGGGTCTTTGATCTGGCTATACAGTTTGCCATCGGAGAAGGTCCCGGCACCGCCTTCGCCAAACTGCACATTGGATTCCGGATTTAGCGTGCGTTTGCGCCATAGCCCCCAGGTATCCTGGGTGCGTTTGCGCACTTCTTTGCCACGTTCGAGCACGATAGGCTTGAACCCGGCCTGCGCC
>CAYYBN010000011.1:18420-18650 GCA_964470225.1 uncultured Methylotenera sp.
AGTATCAGCGCGGCAAAAATCCCGGCCGGGCCAAAGCCGACCACCATCGGGCGCATTGCGGGCGCAGTGGGCGCTTGTGCGACAAAGTGATAACTGGTGTCAGGCGCTGGTTTAACATGCGGGTCTTTTTTGAAACGTGCCAGCAATTTGGCTTCATTTTTGACCGTTACATCCAGGTTATACACATACAAAATGGCATGCGATTTACGCGCATCGACCCCGCGTTTAAA
>CAYYBN010000012.1:0-4013 GCA_964470225.1 uncultured Methylotenera sp.
TATAGGTACGCAAACCGCCTGGCAAAATCTGGTTGCCGGTCAGCCTGGTATCACCCGTATCACCAAGTTTGATCCCGCACCATTCTCTTCGCAGATCGCGGGCGAAGTCAAAGGTTTTAATGCTGATGACTTTATTCCAGCCAAAGATGCCCGCCGCATGGATATGTTTATTCAATACGGTTTGGCCGCAGGCATAGAAGCGTTCCGTGATTCCGGCATCGAAGTCACCGACGCCAATGCCGAGCGCATCGGGGTGACCATCGGCTCCGGGATCGGTGGCTTGGGCACCATTGAAGCCACTAATGACAGCTATGATGAGGGTGGTCCGCGCAAAATTTCGCCATTCTTTATCCCTGGCACCATCATCAACATGATTTCCGGTAATCTCTCCATCATGTTGGGCCTCAAAGGCCCCAACATTGCTGTGGTCACGGCCTGTACCACAGGTACCCATTGCATCGGCGAAGCGTTTCGCATGATCGAATATGGCGATGCCGATGTCATGGTTGCCGGCGGTGCCGAAGCAGCCATTACCGAACTTAGTGTGGGTGGTTTTGCATCTTCACGTGCCTTATCCAACCGCAATGACGATCCAGCCACGGCTAGTCGTCCCTGGGACAAAGACCGTGACGGTTTTGTCATCGGCGAAGGCGCAGGTGTACTGGTGCTGGAAGAGTACGAGCACGCCAAGGCACGCGGTGCGAAAATTTATGCTGAACTGGTCGGCTATGGCCTGACTGCGGACGCCTATCACATGACTGCCCCAAATATGGATGGCCCACGCCGCTCTATGGTCAATGCCCTGAAAAATGCCGCGGTCAATCCAGATCAGGTGCAGTTTATGAATGCGCACGGCACTTCGACACCACTGGGCGATGCCAATGAGACCAATGCCATTAAGGCAACCTTTGGTGAGCATGCCTACAACCTGGTGATAAACTCCACCAAATCCATGACAGGTCACCTGCTGGGTGGTGCGGGCGGTCTGGAGTCGGTGTTTACCGTGTTATCTATCTACAATCAGCTTTCACCACCAACCATCAACCTGTTCAATCAGGACCCGGAATGTGACCTGGACTATTGCGCCAACACTGCTCGTGATCTGAAAATTGAATACGCCTTAAAAAATAACTTTGGTTTCGGTGGTACCAACGGTAGTTTGCTATTTAAACGTGTATAGATAAACTTTCACTCATTAAGCCAGCACATGCTGGCTTTTTTTATCAAGGTGGATTTGCCTGTTTTTTCTACTGGTCGAAATGGTGGTATGCTAAAACGCTTTTAACAGCATACATAGGTACAACGGGTTTGATTAGATGCGCACAGAACATTATTGCATCAATGGTCAACTGATGGCCAATCTATCCACGCTGAACCGTGGCCTCGCCTACGGTGACGGCGTGTTTCGCACCATGCGCTATACGGACGGGATAGTTCAGCATTGGCCACTACATTACCAGAAGCTGGTGGCTGACTGCCAGAAACTGGCGATTGTCTGCCCAACGGCCGAATTGTTGATGCAAGACACTAAACGTCTGCTTCAGGCAACGCACAGTGAAGCACAACGTGCCAGCGTGTTGAAAATCATTATTACCCGAGGTGAGGGTGGCCGCGGCTACGCGCCCGCACCAGTGTCGACGCCAGACCGACTGTTGATGCGCCTGCCTATGCCTGAATACCCTGCAGAATTGTTTAGTCAGGGAATACGATTGTATTTATGTCAAACACGTCTGGCCAGTCAGCCTTTGCTGGCGGGCATCAAACATCTGAATCGTCTGGAGAATGTGCTGGCCAGGGCTGAAACGCATGACCCGGCCTGTTTTGATGGCTTGTTACTGGATTATGCTGACCATGTCATCGAAGCGGTATCCGGTAACGTGTTCATTCGTATTAACGGTCAGGTGATTACCCCGTCGCTCAATACCTGCGGTGTGGCAGGTGTCATGCGACAAAAAGTCATAGACTGGTACCATACTCAGGGCCAACCAGTGGCGGTTACGTCCATCAGTCTGCATACCTTGTTGAGCGCTGATGCGGTAGTCATTACTAACAGTTTGTATGGCGCTTTGCAGGTGGTACAACTTGACCAGCAGTATTGGCCAGTCGACGACTGGGCCCGACAACTGAGAGCAGTATTGTGTCATGACCACCATTAAGCATAGCCTAATTACCATGCTGTTAGGGCTGGTGTTATTGGTAGTGGCTGTTGGTACCTGGATAACAGTGGCCATGATACGGCCTTTGCCATTGCCCACACCGACAGTGCAGGTACACATTCCCTCCGGCATCTCGGTGCGTGACATCGCTCAGTTACTGACTGAGGCAGGCATTCTGGCTGAACCTTACACTTTTAGAGTGCTGGTTGTACTTGCAGGGGATGCCCGTTTTTTACAGGCGGGTGATTATGTGTTAACAGCCCCTTTGCAATTGTCTGAACTGATTAACCAGCTCAAACGTGGCAAGTTTGTCGCCGCCAAACTGCAACTGACCGAAGGTAAAACCTTTGCCGAATTTCGCAGCTTGGTCAATCAGCTGCCTTTGATTCGTCACCAGACTGCTGATTGGTCAGACACAGACTTGATGCAATACTTGACCGGTGAGTCGCGAGCGCCAGAAGGCTGGTTTTTTCCTGATACCTATTTTGTCGATGCGCAAAGCCGTGATGTTGATATTTACCGGCAAGCCTATCAGCAAATGCAGAAGCGCTTGCAACAAGCCTGGGAGAAGCGTGCTGAGCATTTGCCCTAGCAAGAGCCGTATCAAGCACTGATAATGGCCTCGCTGATTGAAAAAGAAACCGGAGATCCCGCAGAGCGGCCAAAGATAGCCGGTGTCTTTTTAAACCGTCTGCGTTTAGGCATGCGCTTGCAGACCGATCCCAGCGTGATTTACGGACTGGGCACGCAGTTTGATGGTAATCTGACCCGTCAGCATTTGAACCTTGATACGCCTTACAACACCTATACCCGCGCCGGGTTACCGCCAACCCCGATTGCCATGCCGGGTCAGGCTGCCATCGAAGCGGCGTTGCATCCAGACAATACCAATGCCCTATATTTTGTGGCTAACGGTCGCGGTGGCCACGTGTTTAGTGCTACGCTGGCGGCACATAATCAGGCGGTACGTACCTATCAACTGCATAAACATTAAGCGGTATACAATTTAGGCGCAGTGATTTAACAAGTATCACAATTCAATCTGAAGACTACACAATGGCAGGCTTATTCATTACTCTGGAAGGCATGGACGGCGCAGGCAAAAGCACGCACATTCCCACCATCATACAACTACTGGCGCGTACAGGGCGCGAGGTGGTGTCGTCCCGTGAACCTGGTGGTACACCGTTAGGTGAGGCCTTGCGTGAACTGCTGCTTTACCGTGACATGCACGTCACCACTGAATCACTACTGATGTTTGCCGCACGTGCCGAACATTTACAGCAAGTGATTCTGCCAGCGCTGGCCCGCGATGCCATTGTGGTGTCCGACCGCTTTACCGATGCCTCCTATGCTTACCAATGCGGGGCACGTGGTTTGCCAGTCGCACAGATGCAGATTCTGGAGCACTGGGTGCAAGGCGACTTACAGCCGGATGTGACGCTATTGTTTGATGTGCCGGTGGCAGTGAGCTTGCAACGACTCTCTCAGGCCCGTACGCCGGATAAGTTTGAAGCACAAGGCGCGGCCTTTTTTGAAAAATTACGCCAACAATATCTCGAACGCGCGGCCAGTTTTCCGCACCGTGTTCATGTCATTGATGCCAACCGGCCATTGGCCGATGTTCAGCAAACGGTGACCGAGCTTGTGCTGTCACTATGAACGCTAGCTTGTATCCCTGGCAAAACACGTTGTATGACCATTGCTGGAATGACGGCCAGCCACGCCATCACGCGTTGTTGTTGCATGGTAAACCCGGCATTGGCAAGTTGGGCTTTGCCCAAGCGCTGGCGGCAGGCTGGTTATGTACACAGCCTACACGCGGGCAAGCCTGTGGCCAGTGTCAGTCCTGTCATT
>CAYYBN010000012.1:4023-18058 GCA_964470225.1 uncultured Methylotenera sp.
GGTACACACCCCGATTTTAAATTGTTGATGCCGCTGGAAGCTGAAGCTGAAGAAGGCAAAAAAACGGCCCGCAAGCGTCAGCAGATTTTGATTGAGCAGATTCGTGGTCTGCATGACTACTTGTCCTTGTCTAACCATCAGGTGGGTGGATGGCGGGTGGTACTGATACACCCGCTGGAGGCCATGAATGCGGCGGCAGCCAACGCATTACTCAAACTGCTGGAAGAGCCTCCACCGGCGACGCAGTTTTTGCTGGTTTCACACCAGCGACAGGCTTTGTTGCCCACCATACTCAGTCGCTGCTTGCAAATCAGCATGCCGGTACCACACCGTGATGAAGGCCTGCAATGGTTGCAAGCGCAAGGCATTGTCGCTGCTGACTGGGTATGGCAATACAGTGGCGGGGCACCGGTGCATAGTTTGTTGGAGGACAACCAGACCGATGGATATGGCTGGTACCAGCAATGGCAGCCTCAACTCGCCAAAGGGGCAGCACTGGACTTGGCGACCACCTTGCCATTATTGCTCAAACAAGGCATGGCGCCGGCACTGACACTGCTGCAAAAATGGCTACTAGACCTCTGGTTAAGCCATCATCAGTTGCCGCTGCGCTACCATGCTGGCGATGAGGCTGTGATGGGCGTACTCAGTCAGCGTATGCAGTTGAGCCGGCTCATGGCGCTGCAGCAGCAACTAAACCGCTACAAACTGACTGCGCATCACCCGTTAAATCAAGAGTTACAGCTGGAACAATTACTTCTACAATACAAGAAATTGTTTGTATAGATAGCGAGTGCGCGCGATGACGGAGACTATTCCAGCCAGCCCGGCCCGTCCAGGCGTGTTGTCCTTGTCCTTCAAGGAGAAGGCGGCACTGTTTGCAGCATATATGCCCTTTGTCAAGGGTGGCGGTCTGTTCATTCCTACCAGCAAGCCTTTTAATATGGGCGAAGAGGTGTTCATGCTGTTGAGTTTGCCTGATGATGCGCTCAAACTCAAAGTCGTTGGTAAAGTGGTGTGGATAACGCCAGTAGCCCTGAACCAAAAGCCGCAAGGTGTCGGTATTCAGTTTAGTGACCAGCAAGATGGCATTGAAGCCAAAAAAAGAATTGAAGCCATTCTGGGTGGTGCATTAAAATCCAGTCGTAATACCCATACCCTGTAAACGTTGTTTAAAGTTGCGGCGCCCAAATGTTAGTCGATTCCCATTGTCATCTGAATTTCCCCGAACTGGCACAAAACCTGTCGCAGGTTCAAGACGCCATGCAAGCCGCAGAGGTTGGGCATGCCTTGTGCGTCTCGGTCACCTTAGACAAATATCCAGAAGTTTTAGCCATCGCCGAGCAGTATCCGAATATTTATGCCTCGGTGGGCGTACATCCAGATTATGAAGACATTGAAGAGCCAGATGTGGCGCAACTGGTCAGTCTGGCGCAGCATCCACGGGTAGTAGCCATTGGTGAAACCGGACTCGATTACTTTCGTTTGCAGGGCGACCTGGCGTGGCAACGTCAGCGTTTTCGTACCCATATTCGCGCTGCCAAAGCGGCTGGCAAGCCATTGATTATTCATACCCGCAACGCGGCCGAAGATACCCTGCGCATTATGCAAGAGGAGGGCGCGGCCGAAGTGGGAGGGGTGATGCATTGCTTCACCGAAAGTTGGGCGGTGGCCGAAGCCGCCATGGCCATGGGTTTTTATATTTCGCTGTCCGGCATTGTCACGTTTAAAAATGCGCAAGCGCTGAAGGAGGTTGCCCAAAAACTGCCGTTAGACCGCTTGCTTGTAGAGACCGATTCACCTTATCTGGCACCGATTCCTTACCGCGGCAAAACCAATCAACCCGCGTATGTGCGATTTGTTGCTGAGGAAATTGCCCGTTTGCGACAACAACCACTGGCTAGCATCATGCAAGCCACCACCGCCAACTTTTTTCGCTTGTTTCAGCAGGCACAGCCATGCAATTGACCATTTTAGGCGCCGGTTCCAGTGCAGGCACGCCTGTGGTGGGGTGTCAATGCACTACCTGTTCATCGTCCGAGCCACGGAATCAGCGCAGTCGCTGTTCCAGCATGCTGACGCTGGATGATGGGCAGGTCATTTTAATCGACACCACCCCCGATTTACGCAGCCAGGCTTTGCGGGCGGGCATGCGGCGAGTGGATGCTGTGCTGTATACACATACCCATGCGGATCATTTGCATGGCATTGACGATTTGCGCGCTTTTTGCCAGATCAATCGTCACCAGATTCCACTTTTCAGCTACCCCGAGGCCATATGTCATATACGCGACAAGTTTGGTTACACCCTACGTGAGCCAGCCGATTTCTGGGACTTGCCAGTATTGGCTGTACATGCAGTTGAGCAGCCTTTTCAGGTGTGCGGGGTCACGGTAACGCCCATTCCAATTATGCATGGGCGTATCCGCATTTACGCCTATCGCATCGGCAAACTGGTGTACATGACCGATGTGTCTGAAATTCCTGAAGCGTCCTATGCACTGCTTCAGAATGTTGATGTGCTGCTGATTGATTGTTTGCGTGAAACGCCGCATCCTACCCACGTAAGCCTGTCACAAAGCCTGGCTTTGATTGAAAATATTGGTGCCAGACGCAATGTGTTGATACACATGACTCACGAACTGGAATACCACGCACTGTGTCAACGCCTGCCTGCCCATGTGGAAGTTGGATATGACGGTTTGCAGATTTCCCTGACTGACTAGCACCTTTCTTAAGCGAGGTGGTCAACCTAATGTGGTGTGAAACAGTTATACTTGCAGCCTTTGATTTAGTCATGACCAGCACGTCAGGATGACATCATTACCGGTTTTTTTATTAATTTTTGGTTCAGGAAACACACATGACAATACGCTCATTCGCACTCAGACACATCATGATGTTGCTTTTGCTGTGCATGTCGGCGACAGCGATGGCAGGCAAAACCTACAACGAGACCGACTTTTTGAACAATTTTAGTGGTAAAAGCAAAAAGTTGGTGGTGGACAAACTGGGAAAGCCTTTTAAAAAGCAACAATCTGTCAAACCCTCCAATGCCAACAACATGACCATAGGCATAGCCCAGCAACAGAAAGAATCCAAACCGGTAAACGTTGAAATGTGGTATTACAAAAACTTGGTCAAATACGATGGCAAAAACACTTATAAGGAAACCGAGATTACCTTTGTGAATGACCGTGTGATGACAATAGGTTTTTTTAATAACCGCTAGTTTTTCGTCGTATAAAAAGATAAAAAGCCGTGTACAACACGGCTTTTTTTATGTGTATGTGTGTTAAATCTGCTTACCCCGCAAAAGGCACTGTTATTTTCGCAGCTCACTTGCAGAATTCCCACTTTTCTGGTGCTTCATGCAGCTAATATGAATGGATCAGTCATCTGGTTTAAGGACTGCAAACGATTTTGCACTCTTGGCAGATTGTACTAGACTATGCGGCAACTGTATCAGCGAAAAGCCTGACCATGAAAAAGCAGATTGCCAGTCTAATAAGCCATATCGACAGTATGCGTAGTCAACCGTATAGTCAGTTTGTGAGTGATTTTAGTCCTTGGCTGACGTTCGCCACACACCCCTCTTTCCTGCCTATTTCGCAAGGCAAAAGCCATGCTCAGTCCATACAACAAACCACACCAGCTTATCTGGGGGCTGGCGCACTAGCGCAGACACTGCCCGTACAAAATGAAACCACTGACATTGCCGGTGATCGTTCCAGCACCGCCAAGATGGTTGTTGGCACCTCGGTGCAGGGAAAAATCGGGTTTGCGGGTGACCATGACTGGTACCGCATCGAACTGCAACAGGGTAAAACCTACACGTTTGCCCTGATGGGCACCGGACTCGATATGCTTGAAGATGCCACCTTGCGTTTATTCAACGCAAACGGCACACAGGTATTGCGTACCGATGATGATGGTGCTCCGGGATTAGGTTCCGTCATTGGGCTGCCCTCACCACTGGGTAGTGGTCAGTTTGTTGCACCCTATACCGGCAGTTATTATTTGGATGTGTCAGGCTATGATTTCAGACAATTGGGGCAGTATGGTCTGAGTGCCATTGAATCCAGCAGCAGTCAGGGATACAAACCTAGTTTTGATTTGCTGATGGGCGCAGCTGCCATACGCAGTGATGAAGCCAGTGGCTCACCGGATGACTGGAATCAGGTTTTGAATCAGCCACGCGGGCAGGGCCTCGTAGTCACTTACAGCTTTCGAGACAGTGTCACTTACACCACCTCGGACACGTCCAGCTTCAGTAAAGTCTCGGCTTTTGAGATGGCAGCCATTAACAGTGCGCTTAAGTTGATCGCTGAGGTGAGCAATATCCAGTTTGTGCAGGTAAGTGGAGCCAATGGTTACAGTAACAACGGCCAAATTGTGATTGCCAATTACAACAACAGATCGGATGGTTCGGGGGCCTATGCCTATTATCCAGGCCCTATGCAAGGCGGTGATATCTGGATCAACACCGCCGCCATCAATCCGAATGTGGCGATTCAACCCGGCAGCTATGCCTGGTTTGCCATTTTGCACGAGTTGGGGCATGCGGTTGGTTTGTCGCACCCTGGCGACTATAACGTGGGTTCTGGTGTGCTGTCCTACCAAAATGCTGCGCAGTTTTTGCAGGATAGTAATCAGTTCACACTGATGAGTTACTGGGGGGGCGGCAATACCGGTGAAACACCGTCTGGCTTTGCGACCGCGTATACCCCATTACTGTACGACATTCTCGCGTTGCAAACCCTGTATGGAGCAAACACCAGTACGCGAAGCAGCGATACGGTGTACGGTTTCAATGCAAACGCTGGTTCGCTATACAGTTTTGTTGTTAACAAAATACCCATTCTGAGTCTTTGGGATGGGGGTGGTCTAGACCGGCTGGATGCGTCGCTGTTTACACAAAAACAAACCATTAACCTGGAACAGGGTAGTTTTTCGGACATCGGCGGCGGTAAGCTTAACCTGTCTATTGCGTTAGGGGCTGTCATAGAGCAAGCCTTTGGTGGCTTAGCCGATGATGTCATTACCGGCAATGATGTCGATAATCTACTCAAGGGTAATAACGGCAATGATGCCCTGAATGGTCTTGCCGGAAATGACACCTTAGAGGGGGATGCTGGTAATGACACGTTGAATGGTGGCCTCGGTGTTGATACGCTGACTGGGGGTATTGGTAACGATACCTACCTGGTGGACGAGCCTGCCGACATCATCATCGAACTGGCGGCACAGGGGACCGATAACGTACTGGCCGCCGTCAGCTACACGTTGTCTGCTCACCTCGAGCAGTTGCAATTGACCGGCAATCAGGCCATCAATGGTAGTGGCAACGAACTGGCCAATCTTCTCACTGGCAATGCAGGCAATAATCAGTTGTTGGGTGGCGCAGGTAATGACACCCTCAATGGCAGCACAGGCACGGATACCTTGCTTGGCGGTTTGGGTGATGACATTTACCTGATGGATGATGGCCAAGATACAGTCAGCGAACTGGTTGGCGAAGGCACAGATCAGGTCACAGCTTCGATTAGCTACACCTTGAGCGCCAACGTCGAGCGGTTGTTGTTGACTGGAACGCAGGCCATTCATGGTAATGGCAATGAATTGGCCAATTTGCTGACTGGCAATGCTGCTCGCAATCAACTGAATGGCGGTGCTGGCAACGATACCCTGAACGGTGGCCTAGGCGCTGACACGCTGCTGGGTGGCCTAGGCGATGACAGTTACACCGTGGATGATGCCGGTGATGTCGTCACCGAGCTCCTGAATGAGGGTACCGATACTGTCAATAGTGCTATTTCTTATACCTTGAATGCGAATGTGGAGCGACTGACACTGACCGGCACTTTGGCGATTGAGGGTAGCGGTAACGAACTGGCCAATGCGCTAACAGGTAACAGTGCCAATAACCAGCTCTTTGGAGCATCTGGTAACGACGTGCTAAATGGCGCAGCGGGTGCTGACACGCTGGCAGGAGGGCTGGGCGATGATATCTATTTTGTCGACCACACTGGTGATGTCATCATTGAGCAGTTGAATGAGGGGCGTGATTTTATCTCTTCAACCGTGAGTTATACCCTGCCTGCCTATGTAGAGCGGATGATGCTGACTGGAACTGCCAACATAGATGCAACTGGCAATGAACTGGCCAACTATCTGTCAGGCAATGCGGCAGCCAACCAACTACTGGGTGCTGCTGGTAATGACACCATGGATGGTGGCAGCGGGATAGACACTTTGCTAGGAGGGTTGGGAGACGACAGCTACACCGTTGACAACAGTGCAGACGTGATTGTAGAACAGTTCAACGAAGGTACAGATACCGTCACTGCAACGGCGAACTATACACTGAGTGCCCACCTGGAACGCTTGACTTTGGGCGGTACGCTGGCACTGCAAGGCACCGGCAATGCGCAGGCCAATCTGCTCACCGGCAACATCGCCAATAATCAACTGGCAGGTGCCGAGGGCAATGATACTTTGGTCGGTGGTTTGGGGGCCGATACCCTGTTGGGTGGTGTCGGTGATGACAGCTACACGGTAGATGATGTCGGCGATGTGGTCATTGAAGCCGCCGATACAGGGTTGGACACCGTCACCACACTGGTGAGCTATACGCTGTCAGACCATATTGAGCGCCTGACTTTGGGCGGTAGTGCTGCGATTCAGGGCACCGGCAATGCCCAGGCCAATCTATTGACTGGCAATGCTGCCGGTAACCAGCTCAACGGGGGCGATGGCAATGACACCCTGAATGGCGCAGCCGGTGACGACACCCTGCTGGGTGGCGGCGGGGATGATACCTATCAGGTAGATCATCTGCTCGACAACGTTATCGAAACCGCTGGTAGTGGACTGGATACGGTGATCAGCGGCGTGAGTTATACCCTCACCGAATATGTCGAGCAGTTACAACTGACGGGCAGCGCTGCGCTGAACGGCACCGGTAATGCCCAGGCCAATCTACTCACCGGCAATAACGGAATTAATATCCTGAGCGGTGATTTGGGCAACGATACCCTGGTGGCTGGTGGCGGTAATGACCGCCTGATAGGTGGTAGCGGTTCAGACTGGCTGACGGGTGAACTGGGCAGTGACCGTTTTGCCTATTTGCTCAGCAGTGATTCGGATGGTGTCATCAGTCTGGATTTGATTACTGACTTTTTATCCGGCATTGACAAAATTGATTTGAATGCAGTCCGGTCAGAACTGGGCGGGAGAAGCTTTGCTTACATTGGCAGCAATGCGTTTAACAGTTTGGATGCCACAGGTCAGATTCGATTCGACCAGCAGCGGCTGTATATCAGTACCGATACCGACAATCAGGCTGAAATGCAGATACAGTTGGCTGGTGTGACCAGCATGCAAACCTCGGATTTTATTTTATAAGCGTTAGCAGCATGTCCAGCCTGCGCCTGTTCTTAATCGTTGAGGCGAGACTGGGCGTAGCACATGCCAGTCAGCTTTAAGCAGTGATAGAGATGCGGTTTTTATTCATTCATCAAAACTTTCCTGGACAGTTCAAGTACCTGGCCAGCCATTTGGCCGATGACCCACAGCATGAGGTCATCGCCATTGGTGAGGCGCACAACCTGAAGGCACGCGGTTATCAGCATGCGCGTGTCCGTTTGCTGGGCTATACCGTTAAGGCTGAACCCATACAGGCACATCCTTATCTGCAAGACCTAGAAGTACAAACCCGGCGTGGACAGGCGGTCGCTGCACTGTTAAAAACGCTCAAGCAGCAAGGGTATTTACCGGAGGTGGTCTATGCCCACCCAGCCTGGGGTGAGAGCCTGTTTGTCAAAGATGTATTTCCCAATTGCAAGCTGGTACAGTTTCTGGAGTATTACTACCAAAGCCGGGGAGGCGATGTTGACTTCGATCCGGAGTTTCCATTTTCAGAGGAAGGGGCTTTCAAGCTACGCCTGCGCAATACTACCCAGTTACAGTCGCTGGTCTGTAGCGACCTCGGCATTTCGCCTACCCATTGGCAACAATCGCGTTACCCGAAGGTGTTCCAACCGCAGATTCAGGTGGTACATGATGGTATTGCCACTGACAACCTGGTACCTAATCCGCACGCTTGGGTGACAGTCAATGGCCAAAAACTGCACGCCGGAGAAGAAATTATCACTTTTGTGGCACGTAACCTTGAGCCCTATCGCGGCTTTCATACCTTTATGCGGGCGTTAGCACAGTTGCTACGCTTGCGTCCGCGGGCAAAGGTGATTGTGGTTGGGGGCGATGAGGTGAGCTATGGTCAGCGTTTGCCACCCGGTCAAAGTTATCGCCAGCATTACATGGCTGAAGTGGGCGACCAGGTTGACTGGACACGCGTCTACTTTGTAGGGCAGCTCCCATATCATCTATACCTGAATGTATTACAGGTCTCGGCCGTGCATCTCTATCTGACTTATCCGTTTGTGTTGTCGTGGTCCATGCTGGAGGCGATGTCGGTGGGCTGCTTGTTGGTTGCCTCATCCACAGCGCCAGTAATCGAAGTCATACGTGAAGGTGACAATGGCTTTTTAACCGATTTTTTTGATGCAAGTGCATTGGCTGAAAAAGTCGCACAGGTCGTGGCGCAACGGCATGACTATGCCCATATTCGTCAGGCAGCACGCAGTCACGTGCAACAACATTATGATTTATACCGCGTTTGCTTACCTAGACAAGTCGCGTTATTGCATGCACTTTAAAGAATCTGCGCTGACAGACCCAACAGGCAGAGCAGGGTGAAAAGTGCGGGGCGTATCCCCTAAAAGTGGTAGACTGCGTGCATACCAAACCACATAGCAGTGAAGTACAAAATATTGAATTTAAAACAGGGGGGGATACATCTGGTGCCCAGAAGAGGACTCGAACCTCCACGTCGTTAAACACTAGTACCTGAAACTAGCGCGTCTACCAATTTCGCCATCTGGGCTAAAGAAGCTCAGCATTTTAAAGGAAGAATTAATATTGTCAACCAACAAAACAAAAAAAACATTGCGCTCCAATGACCCGCAGGCGCAACGCGAAGCCGAGCAATATCAAACGCCGTTACCTAGCCGCGAGCTGGTGTTGCAACTGCTCTCAGACCAAGGCGTGCCGCTGAGTGCCGACCAGATTTACGTGCTGCTCGATATCAGCCATGACGAGCGCGATATCTTCAACCGCCGTTTGGGCGCCATGGAGCGTGATGGGCAACTGATGCGTAACCGCAAAGGGGCATTTTGCCTGCCGGACAAAATTCACCTGATTGCCGGTACAGTGATGGGCCGTACCGACGGCTTTGGTTTTTTGATCCCGGATGACAAGCAGAAGCATCCGGAAGACATCTCATTAGGCCCCAAGGAAATGTCTCTACTCATGCATGGTGACCGTGCCATGGTGCGTCTGGCGGGTACCGACCGCAAAGGTCGCCCCGAAGGCAAGCTGGTCGAAGTGCTGGAGCGGGTCAACAAAACGCTGGTTGGGCGCGTGATTCGTGCGCAGGGCGTGACGATTGTCGCGGCTGAAGACAAGCGCATCAATCAGGACATTCTGATTCCTTATCACCTGGACATGGACGCCAAAGTCGGCCAGGTGGTCACGGTGGAACTGACCGAATATCCGTCTTCGCATTCCAACCCCATGGGCAAAATTGTCGAGATTCTGGGCAACTATGCTGACAGCGGTATGGAAATCGAAATTGCGCTGCGTAAGCACCATTTACCGCACCTGTTCAGTCCGGCTGCACTCAAGCAGGCTGAAGACTTTCCGAAAAAAGTGCAGGCCAAAGACTACAAAGGCCGCAAAGACCTGCGTGACCTGCCGCTGATTACCATTGATGGCGAAACCGCGCGAGACTTTGATGACGCCGTTTTTGCCGAGCCGCAAGGCAAAGGTTGGCGACTGGTGGTGGCGATTGCCGATGTCAGTTTTTATGTGCAGCCCGGCGATGCGCTGGACAAAGAAGCCTACGACCGCGGCAACTCGGTGTATTTCCCGCGTCGCGTCATTCCCATGCTGCCGGAAGCCTTGTCCAACGGCTTATGCTCGCTCAACCCGGATGTAGAACGCTTGTGCATGGTGTGCGACATGCAAATAGACGGGCAGGGCGTAGTCAAACAGTATCAGTTTTACCCGTCGGTGATGCTGTCTAAAGCGCGCATGACCTACACCAAGGTACACGCCCTGCTACAGAATGAAGACCCGGCACTGAGCGCCGAATATGCGTGGCTAATGCCGCATCTGCACAACCTGAACAGCGTGTTTCGCCTGATGCTGACCCAGCGCGAAAAACGCGGGGCCGTCGAGTTTGAATCTACTGAAACCATGATGGTGTTTAACGACAACGGCAAGATCGACAAAATTGTGCCAGTGATCCGTAACGATGCGCACAAGCTGATTGAAGAGTGCATGCTGGCCGCCAACGTCTGCGCTGCCGATTTTTTGCTCAAACACGAGCAAACCTGTCTGTTCCGTATTCACGAAGGCCCGACGCCGGAAAAACTGGAAGCCTTGCGCCTGTTTATGGGCGAGTTTGGCTTTGGTGTGGGCGGCGGCGAAAACCCCAGCGCCAAAGACTACGCCAAACTGATGCAACGCATCAAGGCCCGCCCCGATGCGCAACTGTTACAAACCGTGATGCTGCGCTCCATGCAGCAAGCGGTGTATAGCCCGGACAACGTCGGCCACTTTGGCCTGGCCTACGAGGCCTATACCCACTTTACTTCACCTATTCGACGATACCCGGACTTGCTGGTGCACCGTGCCATTAAGGCCGTGGTGGAAGGCAAACGCTACAACGCCAAAGACTGGCATGGTCTGGGCACCCATTGCTCCATGACCGAGCGCCGAGCCGATGATGCCACGCGCGACGTCACCAACTGGCTCAAGTGCTTTTACATGCAAGACAAAGTCGGTGAAGTGTTTAGCGGTACGGTGGCCGGCGTCACCGGTTTTGGTCTGTTTGTGGCGCTGGACGAAGTCTATGTCGAAGGCCTATTGCATGTCACCGACCTCGGCAACGACTACTTTATGCACGACAAGGCCCGTCATGAAATGGTCGGTGAACGCAGCGGTGTACGCTACCGTTTGGGTGACAGATTGACGGTGAAAGTGGTGCGGGTAGACCTGGAAACCACACGCATTGACTTTACCTTGGTGAGCGCCGGGCAGGGAACGGCGGAAGGTGAGTCCACTGATGCGGTGAGTGAGTCAGGCCAAAGGCCATCGACCAAAGCCAGACCACCGGCCAGCAAAGCGGCCTCGCCGTTTACCATGGACGATGTGATTCATGCCGTTAGTGCCAAATCCAGCAAAGGCCGGAGCGGGCGTGCAAGTGGCAGTAAGCAGGCTACCACTGGCCGCACCACGGCAGCTCAAAAAGTATCAGAGTCAGGGGCTGGCGCCTCTAAATCCAGAAGCGCCAAAGACAAAGGTCGCCACGCCGCGCAAAAAAACAAAGGCAAGCCGAAGGCAAAAGCCCGATAATACCGCCTTACGCGCGTGGTGGCTTTAGCAAACTGACCTCAGGCCGTTGCGCGTTTCGTTGTTTACACAGGAGTCACTATGGCGGAAACCCGCATTCTATTTGGTTTTCACGCGGTGTTGAGTCGCATGCGTCAGCATGGCAGCAGCATACAAGAAATCATCATTGACCAGGACCGTGTAGATGCACGTATGCGCGATCTGCTGGACATGGCCAAAGCACAAAACATCCGTGTTATCCAGTCCGAACGTAGCCGTCTTGATGGCTTTATCGGCGCGCATGGCCGCCATCAGGGCGTCATCGCCCGTGTGGTAGAAACGCCTATGCCCTACAAAGATATTCACGATATTCTCGAATCCGACCTCGATGAAGCCCCCTTCTTTTTGGTGCTCGATGGCGTGCAAGACCCGCATAATCTAGGCGCCTGCCTGCGCGTGGCCGATGCCATGGGCGTGCACGCCATTATCGCGCCCAAAGACCGCTCGGTGGGCCTGAACGGCACAGTGCGCAAGGTGGCCAGTGGAGCGGCTGAAACCGTGCCATTTATTTCTGTCACCAATCTGGCGCGTACCCTGCGCGAGTTGAAAGAAGCAGGCGTTACCATCGTCGGTACCACCATGGATGCCCCCAGCAATTTAATGAATACGCCGCTGACCGGACCAATTGCCTTGGTGATGGGGGCCGAAGGCGATGGGATTCGTCGCCTGACCCAAGAAACCTGTGATGTGTTGATTAGCATCCCCATGTTTGGCAGCGTGCAAAGCCTGAATGTCAGCGTCGCCAGTGGCATGGGACTGTATGAAATTCGTCGTCAGCGTGAACTGAACCCGGTCAAATAAACTCATTGCAAAGGGCCGTCCGGCCTACACAGTGTTTGCAAAGAGGAATTCATGATTACCTTAGCCGGTTTATGGCAACAACTGCGTCAGCAATCGCGGCGCTTCTGGTTGGGGCAATGCCTTGCCTTTATGGGGGCTGTGGTGGCAGTGCCCATCCCTTTACTCATGCCCTTGCTGGTCGATGAAGTGTTGCTCAAGCAGCCTGGTCAACTCAGCGCCTGGGTGCAAGTGCTGTTACCGGCCCACTGGTACGGCCCGGTGGCGGTCATCATCAGTGTCACGCTACTGACCATGAGTTTGCGCTTGTGCAGCGTGCTGTTTGGTGTGGCCACCACCCGCATTTTTGTCAGCCTGTCCAAGCAAGTAAGCCTCGGAGTACGTCAGCAATTGCTGGATAAATTGTCGCGCATCCGCATGCAGGTGTACGAACATTTGGGGGCCGGACAAATGACCGCCCGTTTGCTCACCGATGTAGAAACGCTGGATAAGTTTTTGGGCGAAACCATTGCCCGCGTCATTGTCAGCGTGATTAGTGTCATCGGCGTTGCGACGGTGTTGTTGTGGATGCATTGGCAGCTGGCGCTGATTATTCTGTGCCTGAACCCGTTTGTGGTGGCGCTTACCACCGCCATGGGCAAAAAAGTCAAAGCCTGGAAGCAACGCGAAAACACCGCGTTTGAGGTGCTGTCACTGTCAGTCAACGAAACCCTGGAAGTCATGCAGCAATTGCGCGCCAGCAACCGTGACCAACGCTTTTTATACAAAGCCAAACTGGCCGCCGAAGAAGTCCGCGCTGCTGCCACTGCCTCCGGCTGGAAATCCGATGCCTTGTCACGCTTGTCATTTAGCGTGTTTTTGTTCGGCTTTGAGGTGTTTCGCGCCGTCGCCATGATGATGGTGGTGTTCTCCGACCTCTCGGTGGGCCAAATGATTGCCGTGTTCGGTTACCTATGGTTTATGATGGGCCCGGTGCAAGAACTGTTGTCAGTGCAAGTGTCGTACTACGCCGCCACCGCTGCACTGGGGCGCATCAATCAGGTACTCAGTGCCGATGAAGAACCCGCCTTTACATCCGTGATTCCCGGCTTTTTATGCCAACAACCCGCGGCCATCGCCCTGGAGTCTGTCACCTTTGCCTATGGCGAAGGCGAGCCGATTTTAGATCAGGTATCGCTACATATTGCGCCGGGCGAGCAGGTGGCGTTGGTTGGCGTGTCCGGCGCTGGTAAATCTACGCTGGTGCAATTGCTGTTGGGCCTGTACCCGGCAAACCAAGGGCGCATTTTGTTTAACGGCAAACCCATGGAGCAGTTGGGTTATGCCCAGGTGCGTGACCATATCGGCGTGGTGCTGCAACACCCCATGCTGTTTAACGATAGCGTGCGGCAAAACCTCTGCATGGAAAGCGCGCATGACGACGCCGAATTGTGGCAAGTGCTCGAAATTGCGCAGCTGGCCAGCTTTGTGCGCGAACTGCCTGAAGGGCTGGATAGCAAACTCGGTCGCAGCGGCGTGCGCTTGTCTGGCGGCCAGCGCCAACGTCTTGCCATTGCCCGCATGATGCTGCGCCAACCACAAATTGTGATTCTCGACGAAGCCACCTCCATGCTCGATACCCACACCGAAGCCTTGCTGCATCAAGCCATGCGCGGGTTTTTACAAGGCCGTACCACCATCACCATTGCCCATCGTCTATCCGCCATCCGTGAAGCTGACC
>CAYYBN010000013.1:0-12235 GCA_964470225.1 uncultured Methylotenera sp.
TATTCAGGCTTGGCAGTACCTTCCATAATGCCAGGAATCTCACGGAACTGGCGACGGACCTCTTCAACTACACTGCCCGCAGCACGCCCGACCGCTTCCATGGCCATGGCGGCAAACAGGAACGGAATGAGGCCTCCAATAAACAGGCCGATAATCACTTTGGGATCACTCAGATCAAAGCTTGCTGTAATCCCGGCGCTTTCCAGCTTGTGCGTGTAATCGGCAAACAGTACCAGCGAAGCCAAGCCCGCTGAGCCAATGGCGTAGCCTTTGGTCACGGCTTTGGTAGTGTTACCGACGGCATCCAGCGGGTCGGTCACCTCACGCACGCTACTGGGCAGTTCGGCCATTTCAGCAATACCCCCTGCGTTGTCGGTAATCGGCCCATAGGCGTCCAGTGCGACGACAATGCCGGCCATACTCAGCATAGCCATGGCGGCCACGGCTACTCCATACAGTCCTGCCAAATGAAATGCTGCAAAAATTGCCAGACATACCGACAATACGGGCAGTGCAGTGGATTTCATGGAAATGCCGATACCGGCAATGATATTGGTGGCATGGCCAGTGGTGGATGCTTGGGCCACATGTTTGACCGGCGCATACTGCGTACCGGTGTAGTACTCAGTAATCCACACCAGCGCTGCAGTCAGCGCCAAACCCACGGCACAAGCACCAAACAGGGCATTGCTGCTGACCGTCACTTCACCATGGGTGTAACCATGCGGGAACACATATTGCGTGACAAAATAGAAAGCAATCAGAGACAGCACACCAGCGACCGCCAGCCCTTTGTACAAGGCTGGCATGACGTTTTTCATACCCGGTGATGCTTTCACAAAAAAACAGCCGATGATGGAGGCGACGATGGAAACCGCACCCAGCAGCAGTGGATAGATGACACCACTGGCACCCGCTTCGCTGGCAATCAGCCCCCCCAGCACCATGGTGGCAATCAATGTTACCGCGTAGGTTTCAAACAGGTCGGCCGCCATACCCGCACAGTCACCCACATTATCGCCCACGTTATCGGCGATCACTGCCGGGTTACGTGGGTCGTCTTCAGGAATACCCGCTTCGACCTTGCCCACCAGATCAGCGCCCACATCGGCACCCTTGGTGAAAATGCCGCCGCCAAGACGAGCAAAAATTGAAATCAACGAAGAGCCAAAGGCCAAGCCGATGAGCGGATTGAGGTCGGTTGCCTGTTCGGCACCAAGGTAGGCATAAAAGCCGGCCACGCCAAGCAAGCCCAGTCCCACCACCAGCATGCCAGTAATGGCCCCGCCTTTAAAGGCCACGTCAAGTGCAGCACCAATGCCATTGGTCGCCGCTTGCGCGGTACGTACATTGGCTTTTACCGATACATTCATGCCGATAAAACCACAAGCGCCTGATAAAGCAGCACCTATGACAAACCCTATCGCGGTTTGAACATTCAGAAAAGCGCCAATTAGTACGGCCAACACGACACCCACCACGGCGATGGTTTTATATTGTCTGGCCAGATACGCAGCGGCCCCCTGTTGAATTGCACCTGCAATTTCTTGCATGCGGGCATTGCCCGCTGGCAGGCCGGAAATCCATTTACTCATTACTACACCATACAGTACTGCCAAAACTGCGGCACCGATGGCTACTTCAAGTGCTAGTGACATGACCTCTCCTGTTCTTTTAACTGCGTTAAACTTCATGGTGTTACGTCTGTACGCGCTCCCTCGTCACAGTTAAGTTGTAAACAAGTTGTAACAGACCGAGGCATTATTGCACTTATCCCACGCAGCGACAAGCAACATGGCGCGCAGCGTTTTGTTGCTTAGTTGCGGCTTGGCAAGCGCATTTGGCGAGGGTGGTTCAGGCCTGCAGGTCTTGGGTCGATAATGCAGGCGTCAGGCCTGGATTTGGTCGTTTAAGCCGGTCAGTCCTGTCAGACCCACATTCAACTAAAAGAAACAATTAGCGACGTTTTTGCTGTTGAATTAAATGATGCAAGGCAGCTTGCAAGGCTGGGTTATCCACATTTGCTGCAAAGGTTTGCAGATGTTGCAGGGTCTGACTAGACAGCGGTGAAATGCGTTTTTGCCGGAGCGGTGCCGGAGATTTTACTTGCACTTTGACCTTAATTGCGTTAAGGTATAAGCCCTTGATTTGTTTTGAGTTTTGCAGGATTTCTTGCAAGCGCAAAATGAGACTGGTTTCGGACAAGCGGATTTTATGCGCTACAGCACCAGAGTGTGCGCCGACAACCAGCGTGTCATGAGTACATGCCAGTGCAGTCGAAGCCTGAGCCCATTCTGGTGCAGCCAACATCCATAGTTGCTGTAACCGAGCCAGCGCTTCAGACTGCGCCAGCAAGGGTTGCAGTCGGTCATGATGTTGGACTAACTGATTAAACTTTTGCATCTGGTAGTGTCACTCGGCATGTTTTAGGGGACTGATTTCCGATGAACTTGATAAACACAGGCATGATACACGCAAGCGTGTAGCTCTTGATGGCTTTGTCACTTTTAAGTCTGTGCAGCAGCATTTGTATCACGACCACACTTGACTGCACATCAGCGAATGTAGGCCTTATTATGATGAATATTATTATTGTTTCTGACAAAATGGCCAGGCCAAAAACCCTGTCCACTCTGCAAAGTGTTGGTTTAGTTGCTGGCCTGGTATTGCTGCCGGTACTAATGACGCTGTTGTTTATTACCCCCAAGCAAGTGATTCAAGCGCAGGGCGTGAAGGCCATTTTGCCGCCCCATTTACGTGGCGCCATGCTGTCTACGCAAAGCCATTTGGACGCCTACGCCAAGCAGATTGGTGAGTTGCAGGCGCGCATTATGCGTCTTGATGCGCAAAACCAGCGCCTGTCACGGCTGTCTGGCGTTCCACTGCAACCTGTCCATCGTTCCGAGCCTGGGCTAAGCAATGTGGGTGGACAAGGTGGGCCACTGGTTCGCGAGCGTGCTTTAAGTGAGCAAGATTTGCAGCAGGTCATTGCCAAGTTAGCGGCTGATCTGGATTTGCGAGATGAATATCAGGGTAAGTTGGAAGCGAAGTTGTTGTTGCAAAGTGTACTGAAAGAGTTACTGCCCAATAGCCAACCTGTCGAGGCTGCCTACAGTTCATCCAGTTATGGTTGGCGCATCGATCCCTTGAATGGGCATCGTGCTTTTCATGAAGGCCTGGATTTCCCGGCGGCCGTAGGCACGCCCGTGTTTGCCGCCGCTGATGGTATTGTCACCGAGGCCACGCATACGCCGGACTATGGCAACCTGATTAAAATTGAACATGGTTCCGGACTGGAAACACGCTATGCGCACAATGCAAAATTGTTGGTGAAAGTGGGTGATCGTATTCTTAAAGGCCAGCAAATTGCCATGGTGGGGAACACGGGACGCTCTACCGGGCCACATCTGCACTACGAGATACGCCTGAACGGTAACCCGCTGGACCCCAGACAATATCTGAAAAAGACGTCCTGAGAGAAAAAACCACGGAACCCCTATTTAGCGAGACAATCAGACCGCTTATCTTATACAATCTCGCTTTCTCTTTTAACCCCGCACATGCGGTAATCGGTGTGACTCATGTTAGCCTCGTTGTTCAAAAAAATATTTGGCAGTCGTAATGATCGACTGGTCAAACAGTACATGCAAATCGTCAAGCAAATCAATGCCCTGGAGCCCTCTATCCAGGCGCTGAGCGACGAACAACTGCGCGAAAAAACCACCGAATTCAAACAGCGCTACAGCCAGGGTGAAACGCTGGAAAAATTGCTGCCGGAAGCCTTTGCCGTGGTGCGCGAAGGCAGTGTGCGTGCACTGGGCATGCGTCACTTTGATGTACAACTCATCGGCGGCATGGTGCTGAATGCCGGCAAAATCGCCGAGATGCGAACCGGTGAAGGTAAAACCCTGGTGGCTACCTTGCCTACCTACTTAAATGCACTCACCGGCAAAGGTGTGCATGTGGTGACAGTCAACGACTATTTGGCCAAGCGTGACGCCGAATGGATGGGTAAGCTGTACAACTTCCTCGGTTTAACGGTTGGCATCAACCTGTCGCAAATGCCGCATGAGGCCAAGCAACAAGCCTATGCATCCGACATTACCTACGGTACCAACAACGAATTTGGCTTTGATTATCTGCGTGACAACATGGTGTTTAGCAAGGCCGAGCGCGTGCAACGCGGCTTGCACTATGCCCTCGTCGACGAGGTAGATTCGATTCTGATTGATGAGGCACGTACACCGCTGATTATTTCCGGTCAGGCCGAGCACAGTGTGGATTTGTACGCGGCCATCAATGCGGTGGCCAAGCAGTTGACCCGACAACCGGCCGAAGACGGCGAAGGTGATTTCTGGGTCGATGAAAAAGTACAAACCGTGACCCTCAGTGAAGCGGGCCACGAGCACGCCGAGCAGCTACTGGAGCACTCTGGTCTGCTCGCCGCCGGTTCTAGCCTGTATGAGCCCACCAATATCACGCTGGTGCATCACCTGTATGCCTCGTTGCGTGCGCAAAACCTGTTTCACCGCGACCAGCACTATGTGGTGCGTAATGATGAAATTGTCATTGTTGATGAGTTCTCAGGCCGCATGATGCCGGGGCGTCGCTGGTCCGACGGCTTGCATCAGGCTGTTGAAGCCAAGGAAGGCGTTGCCATTCAGAAAGAAAACCAGACGCTGGCTTCGATAACCTTTCAGAACTATTTCCGCATGTATGGCAAGTTAAGCGGTATGACCGGTACTGCGGACACCGAAGCCTACGAGTTCAACCAGATTTACGGTCTCGAAACCGTGGTCATTCCAACCCACCGGCCGGTCAAACGCGTGGATGCCATGGACAAGGTGTATCGTACTTCCATGGAGAAGTACAAAGCCGTGATTGAAGATATCAAGCAATGTCAGGCCAATGGCCAGCCAGTGCTGGTAGGGACCACCTCAATTGAAAACTCCGAACTGATTTCGCGCCTGCTTAACGAGGCCAACTTGACCCATCAGGTGCTGAACGCCAAACAGCATGAGCGTGAAGCGTTGATTGTGGCTGAAGCTGGACGCCCGGGGGTGATTACCATTGCCACCAACATGGCGGGTCGTGGTACCGACATTGTGTTGGGCGGCAATCCTGAAGCGGCACTGCATGCCATTCGTGAAGATGCCAACTTAAGTGAGGCCGACAAAGAACAAAAAATTGCGCTGGTAAAAGCCGAATGGCAACAACGCCATGATGCTGTGGTCGCCGCAGGTGGCTTGCATATCATAGGCACCGAACGCCATGAATCACGCCGTGTTGACAACCAGTTGCGCGGCCGTTCCGGTCGTCAGGGTGACCCCGGTTCTAGCCGTTTTTATCTGTCACTGGATGACCAATTGCTGCGTATTTTCTCCGGTGAGCGCGTCGCGGCCATTATGACCCGACTGAAAATGCCCGAAGGTGAAGCCATTGAGCATGCCATGGTCACCCGCGCCATTGAAAACGCCCAGCGTAAGGTTGAAGGTCGTAACTTCGACATCCGCAAACAACTGCTCGAATTTGACGATGTATCTAACGATCAGCGTAAAGTCATATACGAACAGCGCAATGAATTGCTGGAATCCATCGATGTCGCCGCCACCATACGCGCCATGCGTGAAGATGTGATTAACAGCCTGTTCAATACCCACATTCCACCGGGCAGTGTTGAAGAGCAGTGGGATGTTCCGGCCTTGGAACAAGCGCTGCAAAACGACATTGGCATGGCGCTGCCTGTGGCCAACTGGCTGGAAAACCAGCCTGACCTGCATGAAGAAACGTTGCGTGAACGCATTTTGCAAGCGGCGCATGACGACTACACCGGCAAAGAAGCGCTGGCCGGCAACGACAACATGCGTAACTTTGAGCGAGCTGTGATGCTGCAAAGTCTGGATAACCACTGGCGCGAGCATCTGGCGGCGCTCGACCATTTGCGTCAGGGCATACACCTGCGTTCCTATGCGCAGAAAAACCCCAAACAGGAATACAAACGCGAAGCCTTCCAGTTGTTTGAATCACTGCTCAACACGGTGAAGAGCGAAGTCACCCGCATTACCATGCAGGTACAAGTCCGTTCGCGTGAAGAACTGGAGGCCGAAGAGCGCAAAGCTGAAGAAGCCTTGCGTGCCTCTGAGGTGGCCAACGTACAATACCAGCATGGTGAAGAATCTGCCGCTGCCAGTGGCGAGTCCGTTGCAATGCCAGAAGGCGTGCGCGTGGGCCGTAACGACCCTTGCCCCTGTGGTTCGGGCAAGCGCTTCAAAAACTGCCATGGTGCACTGAAATAACTTTACGAGAGAACATCATGAGTGAAAAAGAAGTTGAATCGCCCTGTATAGGCGTGTGTACCGTAGATGATGTCACCGGCTTTTGCCAGGGTTGCTTTCGCACCCTGGAAGAAATTCAGGGCTGGTGGGATATGGATAATGCGACCAAAGCCACAGTGGTGAAAACTGCTGCCGAACGCGAATCTGCTGCGTTCGATTAACCCGTCAAGCGCAACAACAACGGCCAGTTAAACTGGCCGTTTGTGTTTAATTGCGTGCAGGTGCTGTTCAAGCGCATGCCGCCCGGGTTTCAAACAGCCCAGTTTACTTCACAGTGGTTTTACCACCCACCGTGCCAATATAAAACACAATCAGTTTGGTCGGTATGCTGCCGGTGTTTTTGCCGTTATGCCGCAGGTGCATAGTTTCAACCGCGGATTCACCGGCTTTGGCCACCCGTATTTGCCCATCTTCAAATGAAACTGTCAGCTCGCCTTGCAACACATAACCCACCGAAGCGACCGGATGCTGATGCCAGCCAGTCTCGGCCCCCGGCGCCAGTTCAACCAGTTGCCCGGTAATTTCAGGTGTCCCGGCCGGGTAGCTAATGGCATCGCCCACCCAACTCTGGCTGGTTTTCAACAATGGCGTCACCTGTATGCCAGGCACCACCTCTATCGCCGCCACATTCATACTTTGCATGACCCATACAAAGGCCAGCGACCAAAGCAACCCACTTTTTTGTATGCGCAATTTAAACGCCCCTTAATCTACTTATCCATAAAAATGCCCGGAATAATTCCGGGCATCAGCTACAACTTGTTACACCTAGCCAGCGCACTTGCTGGCAGGTGCTTGTCAATCATTTACACAATTTCAAAGTCTGAATATTGAAGGGTAAGCGAACCAGTCAGAACAGCAAACAGCACGGCGGCACCAGTGCCAGTGCCATCAGCGTTATAAAAAAGTTCACCTGTCGATAGACGATAGATAATATGTTCGCTTGCTTTTGCATCTGGCGCAAGTTCAGTTATCAAGAACTCGGTTTCACTAAGTATACCGGCATTACCAGCACCACCAAAAAAGGTATCCTTCAAGTTAATGATGTCTTCGCCAGAGGTGAAATCGAGAAGAACATCACGATTATTTGCACCCGCTGCCGTTTCAAACCGGAAGGTATCATTGCCGAATCCGCCTGACAGCGAATCTAGACCTAAGCCACCCACCAGCAAATCGTTACCATTACCACCGCTTAGACGATCATTGCCCGCCTCACCACGAAGATTATCTTTACCATCGTAGCCAAACAGATCATTGTTCCCCGCATTACCAGAAATCTTATTATTTAAGGCGTTACCAAGACCATTGATAGCTAGCGCACCAGTCAGAGTCAGGTTTTCAATATTATCTCCTAGCGTATAGTTTACTGAGGACTGTACTTCGTCAGTGCCGGCATTCAGGTTTTCAGCCACCAGGTCAAATGAGTTATCCACGACATAGGTGTCATTGCCCAAGCCACCCGCCATGAAGTCGGCACCCGCTTTGCCATCAATCAGGTTGTTGCCGGCATTACCAATCATCACATTGCCCTGCGCATTACCGGTACCGTTGATGTTGGCCGTGCCTGTTAGGGTTAAGTCTTCCAGGCTGGTGCCCAATGTGTAGGTAATTGACGCTTCCACGGTGTCACTGCCCGTGGTGCCGTTTTCAGTCACCACATCGGTGGTGCTATCAACCACATATATATCGCTGCCTTGGCCACCGCTCATAGAATCAACCCCACTGCCGCCATCCAGACGGTCGTCACCCAAGCCACCGATTAAAGTGTCTTTATCAGCGCCGCCGATCAAATTGTCGTCACCAGCCCCGCCGGTAATACTGTCATTACCTTCAGCACCGTCAATACTCAGATAGGTTTGATTGCCTACATTCAATACATCACCACTACTAGATCCGGTTACTTTGATGCCAACCGCAGTACCCGTTGCATCAAATCGCTGCGAGAAAATGGCATAGCCTGTCGGTGCTGTGGAATAACCATTCCAAGTCACAATAAACCCACCATCTGTTGTGGCTGCAACAGAAGCATTGTCTGCAGGTAAGCCAGCAATGTTATTTACCACTATTTCAGCGCCTAAGAAATTTCCGGCCTGATCTAACCGTTGGGCATGGACTCCTTTATTGGTATCGAAAACGACTACCAAGTCACCATTGCTCAAGTTCGTTATCTTTGGATTGAAGGCTGTGACATTATCAAAGGTATTGATTTGGAACTCGCCACCGACTGGACTGCCTGTTGAATCAAACAGTTGTCCATAGATAACAAAAATCGAGGAGTCTACATGATTAGATGACCACACAACCATAAAGCCACCATTGTCAAGCGCAACGACAGAGGGTTCTATTTGTAACCTGGAAGTAGAAGTGTTGACTCTAAACTCACTCGTAAATGAGTTATTGATAATCCTAGCGACAATCCCACCGAATGACTCATCGTTTACGCTTGACTCAAAGGCAATTACTGCGCTCCCATCTGCAAGTACTGCAACATCAGAACCGGTTTGTTCGCCATTAGGTATCGTGTTGGCTGGCAAATCAACATTTTTATTTGGATTGCCATCGGCATCGTAAATGCGATAGCGGATACCATCATTGTTGCCATCTTGACCATAGGAGGTCCAGGTGAGAATAAAGCCGCCGTTGGGGTGCGATTTAATCTCAGGTTGACTTTTTGAAAAGTTTGCAAAGGTATTGGCGACTGTTTGTGCTCCCACGGCATTCCCCATGGCATCAAAACGTTGAAACACAATGTCACCATTGTCGGTAGAAAGATTGTATGAATACCATGCAACGACAAATCCACCATCGCTCAAATGCGTAATGGTGGGGTCATTGTTAACTAAGTTGTTACTTTGCGTAGAGATCAAAAAATCGTCTTTAAGCACATTGCCATAGCTGTCAAACACTTTACCTACAATGTTATAGCTGTTTCCCAACTGTTCGTACCAGACGATGGCCTGCTCACCACCAGAAAGTATCGCCACATCCGGATTGAGCGTTTCGGCGTTACTGGCGTTGTTGACACGCTGTTGACCACTACTGACAGAAATCACCGCATTGGAAAACGCCAGCTTCTCAATATCGATCAGCGTATCGGCGCCATCATCACCATCGGTGGTCACGGTGTCGCGCACCAACAGTTGTCCGCCCACCGTTGAAAATTGATAGCCAGCGACATTGCCTGAATAGTAACTGGTGTCAGTGCCCAACCCGCCATTGATGGTGTCATCGCCACCTCTACCGGCAAAAATATCATTGCCACTGGTGCCGTTGAGACGATTTTTGAGGTTATTACCGATGATGTTTGCCATGTGAAAATCCCCTTTCCCTGAATCCCTAACCTTGAGTGTGAACCCAGTACCGCAGGTGCATGTTAAATGCTTAGGCACATGGACACAATCCCCCGCGAATCACCCAAAGGGACTAGGGCGATGGCTTGCGATGTCTGGCTGGTGAAGCGGGTATTTAGCCAGGCGAATGGGGGTGGTGAAGATTAAATTCAGTGGGTTGCGAACTTGCGGTGCAGCCTGAATTGGTAGTTCTGACGAAGCGGAATGGGTTAACGCGCTAATTGAAATTGCAGTGTAATCATGTTGAATTCTGCCGGTTTGAGTGCGGCAAAACCAATTTGCAGGCGTAATAGCCCGTCGATGACATCTTGCTCAGTCATGGTTTGCCCCAAGCCCACTTTGACAAAAAATGCCGTTTCTGGCTTTGCGCCCTGCAAGGCGCCCTGACGCCAGAGGCTATTCATAAACAGGGCGACCGATGCTTGAACCCGCGCCCAGGTGCTGGCCACATTCGGCGCAAAAACCAAGGCCTGTAAGGTTTGCCGGAGTGACTGCTCAATGAAAATGGCCAACCTGCGTACCGGAATGTAACGCCATTCAGCGTCGTTGCCCGCCAGCGTGCGTGCCCCCCATATCAGGTTACCGCGACCGCTAAAATTTCGAATCGGATTAATTGCGATCTGAGAGTTGCCATCGTTAGCCAGCCACTCATGCAGGGCATCGCTGATGGTGAGACTCGGCGCAATCACGGCGTTGAGTGATAAATTGGCCGGCGCTTTCCACACACCATGTTGCAGTTGGCTGCTGATATAGGCCCCTGCCACGGCCGCTGACGGGGGTAAGTAGAGCGGCAGTTGTGACACGGCATGCATGCAAGCTTGTGCCAACACCGGTTGCTGGCTTTCCAGCGCAGCCAAAGTGGTTTGTCCGCTTGCCACCATCCCTTTACGCAATTGAACCACGGTGTGTTCTGCGCGGATATGATGCGTCAGGCTGGTGCGCAAAGAGGGCGTATAAGCAGCGGCAAACTTGCGTGCCTGTTCAGGATAGGGCTGGCTTTTAAACAGGGTGCAGGCGCTTTTCAAATCGCCCTCTACGCTACATTGTGCAGACGCCACGTCCAAAATGGCAAAACGGTTCCCCAGACTGGCACACTGATTCAACATGGCTGTCGTCAATTGCTGATAATCTGCGGCGTTGAGACTGCACGCCTCGGGGATAACCAGTAATGCGATATTGGTGGCGCTTAATGTGTGTAAGCCGGACAGTAATGCGGCTAACTGTGGTGATTGTGCGCTGTAATCCCCGACCGACACCACAACACACTGTTTGCCACCATTGGCAAAAAACATCTGCATGGCCTGGTAAAAATAGAAGTGCGCTGCTTCCACCTGCGTGGCTTGTGCTAGGCCAGTTTCTTGATCCAGTGTCAGCGTACAGTGGGCAGGTGCAGGGCCACCGAACAGTTGCTCAAATGCAAGCATGGATGGGATGTGAGTGGCAATACCATGCAAATCGTTGGCCTGCTGCCGACTGGCTTGCGCGGTATAACCGACAAATCCGACCACATCACAATCGGCAGGCTGAATGACTTCAGGCAGTGTAGAGGACGACTCAATGATGTGGCCGGGGATAGGCAAGCGCACTCGCTTGCCTACTGGCTTGGCAGGATTCTCGCTGAAAGGCTTAATGCGCATAATGCAATATCCTTTGATTCAGCACTTTTAATTGGCTTTGTAACTCTGCAATACGTTGCGGATTGACTGGCTCGATACGGCCGGTTTTTAAGTCATAGTTGGTATCCATGGCCATCCACTCTTGCATCAGTCGGGCGGCATTGAGTATGTCGCTGGCGAGGGGGGCACGCGGGTCATTGTCAGGGATGCGTGTGTGTTCTAGCGTTTCGACTATCTGTTTGAACGCCGGCGCATGGACATTACGGCTCATCTGGTCTGCATCCACTTCAGAGAGTCGCCCGGCTTCAACCGCGCGCACTTCTTCTTGCAAGCTGTGCATTTCGTTAAAGTACTCAACAAAGGCAGTACGCAATTGCTGGTCGGCAATCAGTACCTGTCCCGGGTCCATGTGCGCGTGTCGTGCGCTGGTGGCTAACAGACCACTGCTGGCCAGCATGAGTATTGCGGTAAACAGGCTGTAGCGTTTGAAGGTAGCCAGGTAGGCTTCCATGTCAAATTTCTCGGGTAATACATAGGCCGCCAGCATACCGCCCAGCATGCCGCCAATGTGTGCACCATTGTCCACGCCTTGTTTGCTGAAACCTTGTAACAATGAATACAGCAAGAATATGCTGACATAAAGCAGCGTGCGGCGACTGAAGGCAGTGGGGAGTGTGTCTCGGTGTTGAAGTACTGCAACCAGCAATGCGCCTGCCAGCCCGAACACCGCACCTGACGCACCCACCGAAATGACCGATTGGGCAGCAAAGTGCATGCTCATGGCGCTGCCGGCGATGGCCGCACCCAAATATAATATGATGAACTGCAAGTGGCCATAAATGCGCTCAGCCATCAGGCCTGTGGCATACAGCCCTATCATATTCATGCACAAGTGCATGAGGCCACCATGCAAAAACGGTGCGGTCAGCATGCG
>CAYYBN010000013.1:12245-17850 GCA_964470225.1 uncultured Methylotenera sp.
ATGCGCCACCATTCGCCTTGTTGGACAGCCGCGGTGGTCAGTCCGCCCAGTTGATACAGGAGTTTGGCATCGCTTTGCAGCGGGTTATTGCCAAGCAGCCACATGCCCAGCCAGAGCGCAATATTCAGGGCTATCAGCGCATAGGTAAGCTTGGGATAGTGCAAGGTGCCGTCAAAAATCTGATCAAAATCGGCTTGAGAGGTGGCAGATGGCATGGCAGTGGCACAACAACAATGGATGAAATGC
Organism: uncultured Methylotenera sp.; assembly: GCA_964470225.1. Lineage (GTDB taxonomy): Bacteria > Pseudomonadota > Gammaproteobacteria > Burkholderiales > Methylophilaceae > Methylophilus. Next base: position 12,492 of record CAYYBN010000013.1, read on the forward strand.
CAATTAAGATACCATTAAACAAGCAATTGTTGCTGTACAAGTTGCTGAATCAGCGTTTCACCAAATTGATACAGTTGCTCGGGCTGCGGATGTTGTAAATCATCTGCCAGTTGTGACAGGGCCTGCACACCATTGACCATGCCGGTTTCAAACAGACGTAACAATTGCCAGCTGACGGCATTAAGCGCAATAAACTGGAGTTGGTAAGCATCATCTCTGCGTACACACAAAAAGGTTGGTTCAGGGTTGACCTCTGGATGTCGTCGACTCAGCCTTTGTAGCGGATAATCATATGCAAGCAACACCAGTGCCGGGTGCAGGTGCAGCACTTGTTGCATCGGGTCAGTCAGTGTGCGTGGTGGCCAGGCATCTTTTTCAACCGGCAAATTTAGCAGGTATAACTCTACCCATTCATAATGCGCCAACTGTGCCGTGTAGGCTGGTAAGGCCAATGATGCCATCGACTGTGTTTGCAACCAGTCTACAAACGCTTTTGGAATATCTCGAAACAACGGACTGTCAAAATGTTGGGTATGAAAGCAGTGACGTACCAGTTGCTTAAAACGGCGTTTTCCAAGGATACTGAGCAAGACTGGAAAGCAGGCACTGACACTGCCAACAAAATTATTAAATACAATCTCACGGTAGACTGCCATACGCGCGCGGTCGCAGCCACGCGGTTTGGGCTGTGCAGCCGGGTGACGCAAATGCGCAGTAAATGCTGTCTGGTAGGCCTGTAGCGCTGACATCAGGCCACCTGCATGTGCGTGGTGGCGACATGCGTGTTGATAGGCTGTTGCGTGATTGCAATGCGGTCTAGCTCTTGCACAACCTCGTTAAATGGCGGGATATTGCTGTCACGCTCGAGCAGGGTGGGGAACACGCCCAACGTTTGATAGGCATGTGCCAGCAATTGCCAGACCGGGTCTATGATGGCTTCGCCGTGGGTATCGACCAGCAAATCAGGTTTTACCTGCAAATGTCCGGCCACATGACCATAGACTATCCGTTCGGCTGGCAACTGATCCAGAAATGCATATGGGTCAAAGCTAAAATTCACACTGTTGACATACACATTATTCACATCAAGGTGCAGGTCACAATCGGCCTCAGCCAGCACGGCATTGATAAAAGTGATTTCATCCATCTCCGAGATGGGCGCCTGCACATAAAACGAGGCGTTTTCGACGGCAATGCGTTGCTCTAAAATGTCTTGCGTTTGGCGGATGCGTGCCGAGACATGTTTGACCGCTTCATCAGTAAACGGCAGCGGCAATAAATCGTAGAGATAGCCATGGGCAATGTCGCTGCAATAGCTTAAATGTTCGGTATACAGCGGAATGTCATGGTCACGCAGAAAGCGTTTGACCTGTTTGAGAAAGTTGACATTGAGCGGGTCAGGCCCACCCAATGACAGGCACAAGCCATGGCAGACCAGCGGGTAACGCTCGGCAAACCAATGCAGGTCGGCCAGAGATTTGCCACCGGCACCTATCCAGTTTTCCGGCGCAATTTCAAGAAAACGCAGTGAGTCTAACGAGGTGTGGCCATGTTGCTGCTTTAGTCCAGGCATCAGCTCGCGCTTCAACCCTAAACCTACGCCAGCAATCTCACTGCGTTTTGTCATTGTGAAACTCGGCAGATCGCCTTATTTCTTCTCACCACCGCAACTGCCTTCTTTCATTTTATCCGCAGAGCAGCTGCCTTCTTTGGCTTTCATATCGCCATGGCATGAGCCTTCTTTCATTTTTTCAGCAGAGCAGCTACCTTCTTTTTCCATTTTTTTCTTGCTGGCGCCACATTTGCCACTGCCACATTTGCCATCTTTCATTTTGGTACCGGCATCAGCGACCTGATAGCCTTGGCCCAGTGTTTTCAGTTCAAATGGATTCTGCGCTGCGCTCACAGCTGTCGCTGCCAGTGAGAGAGCCAAAGCGCCAGTGATTAAAGTCAATTGTTTGTTCATGATGAAGTCCTTTTCAAATTTAATTTAGTGTCGTGGATGCTGGTGTGCATCCAATTGTTGTGTGATACGCGCCTTGGCTGAAACCGGTAACTTGATTTCCTCAGCATTGGCTTGCTCAACCTGCCATAAGCGCATTTGTTTACGTATGAAATTGAGTTGCTGCATAAAGCGGCGGCAATAGACGCAAATCCACAAATGTACCCTGACTGCCCAGCGCTCACGCCAGGTGAGCGGGCGATCGAGTGATTGCGAGACCAGTAAGCTGGTTTGTTTGCAATTCAACATGATGTTTCCTGTTTACCTGTTCGTTATGACCAATTCAGTTCGAGACATTTTCTCAACCCCATGCGGGCGCGATACAACATCACCCAAGCATTCGTCGCAGTAATTTCCAGTTCCTTACAAATTTCTTCGTTGTCCATTTCATCAATAAACGTTGCATACACGCCTGCAAGATGGTCAAAAACTGCTTTTGTTCCAAAGCACTATGCGGGATATCCCAGGCCAGTGGCTGTTCTGCCCAGTGACCAGTTTCGTCAAAAAACTCATCCATATTGGCATCGTCTTCGTGCAAGAGTTCCGACACCGGAACTTCGCGTATCTGTTTGCGCATACAGTCGATGATTTTATGTTTGAGGATACCGGTTAGCCAGGTACGCGGACTGGATTGTTCGGCATAATTGGGGTTTTTAATGGCCGCCAGCAGAGTTTCCTGTACAACGTCTTCTGCCTGGTGCGGGTCGCGCAAGCGCGCCAAAGCAAAGCGATACAGGTAGTCGCCGTGTTGATTAAGCCAGTCGTGCGGATTGTGTGTCATAGCGATTATTGAAACACATTAGTGGCGAGACAAAAAGTAAAAAAAGGGCTTGAACGAACTGAGAGACATTGAACCTCGATGAGATGACACTGTGTTGACACAATTGCCACGATTTGCAGCATGGTTTTCGCAATATCAGTACAAACAACAGGGATGACCATGACATCAGCCCGTGTTTAATCGAGTGAAATGGCTGTCAATGCCTGTGATTGTATTAGTGTCAAGACCAGTTGGGCCATCAGTTGTGTGGCCTCTGCTTCGTCCATTTGCTCACAAAGTTGCTCACATGTTTCACCAAAGCGGGCGCCTTGTTGCAGCGCACGGATGCTATCGCACTAGTATTGACTGATGCTTTTAAAATAGGCAGTCATGTCCTGACGCCACACCAGATAATGAATGTTATGTTTGCGCAGGCGAGAAGGTCGAGCTTTGCCCTGATTGAGCGATTGCCACAATGCCAATACATCATAGGCGGCGGACTGCAATTGCACAGACGGGTGCAGTGTCATGCGCATGTTTGGCCATTGCTCCGGCGCAATCTGGGTCAATGCTGCAAGTGACAAATGCTCAATATCCTCTGCATCAAACGCCACGCCCAAGCACCACTCAAAAGTTGCCAACGCCGCATGGCAGGGGTGCACATCTGGCTGTTGTTGCAAATAGACAGGCAGTGCCTCACCCAGCCAGCGCATATTGCGATAGGTTGATGGTTGTTGCTTGAGAAAGGCCAGCATGCGCCGTGCAAACCCCGCTTCACCGAGCAGGCGTTGCAATACAGGAAAGTTGGCGGCAGCTGCTTCTACCATCCGCGCCTGGTACGCGTGCTGATAAATATGCAATCGTTTGTGCACACCCACCCGATCATCGTCTACTAGGTGTGACAAGATACTTTCGTGCGAGCCATCGAGCAAGGCTGCCTGAAACAGAGCCTGAGTGTCGGATAACGCGATGGCATGGCTCATGATTGCAAGACCATTTCAGCACTCAGGGCGCGCGCTTGATTTAATTCTTGCAACAGCGTTTCGATGGCTGGTATGTTGCCGTCACGTTCTATCATGGTAGAAACGTGTCCCAGTCTTTGCAGAGCATAGCCATACAACGCCCACACGCCTTCGGCAATGTCGGCATCATGGGTATCAATAATGTAGTCGCCGTGGTCTTCATGGCCGGCCAGATGTATTTGTTGCACACGCTGCGCCGGCACACCATCGACAAACGCTTTCGCATCAAAGCCATGGTTGATGCTACTGACATAAATATTGTTAATGTCTAGCAACAACAAACAATCTGCACGCTGGCTAATTTCGGTAATAAACGTCCATTCGTCCATGCAGGACGCAGTAAAAGTAGCATAACTGGACACGTTTTCAATGACCAGTTGCCTACCGAGAATATCTTGTACTTGTTGAATGCGTGCAACCACGTGCCGGATGGTTTCTTCCGTATAAGGCAGTGGTAACAGATCATGCATGTTCAAACCATGCACACCTGTCCAGCACAAATGATCTGAAATCCATGCCGGTTCTACTCTGGCCGCCAAGGTTTTGATTTGTTGCAAATAGCGCAGATCTAACGGGTCGATAGACCCAATCGACATGGACACCCCGTGCATGACCATGGGATAGTCCTGACGGATGCGATCCAGGTAATAGAGTGGTTTACCCCCCGGCACCAGGTAATTCTCGGAAATAATCTCAAACCAGTCGACAGCAGGTTTTGAAGCAAGAATCGCATCATAATGCTCGGTTCTGAGCCCCAGACCAAAGCCTAGGCTAGGGTGGCGTGTGTGGTGCTTTATCATATGGCATGAGGTGCTAGACACTACTTGCGCTGTTTTGTAGTGTCTAGCGCAACACTCAAGACTCTACATGGCCGCCAGCCGCTTTACATTCAGTCGCGGATGACATCACTTTCATGCCGTGACCTTTGCATTCATTTTGCCCCTTGCAGGTGTTGCCCGCTGTTTTGCAAGAAGAGGTACCTTTGCAAGCGTTATTGGCTGTTTTACAAGCATTCTGGCCTTTGCATGCATTGCCAGCGGTTGCACAGTCGCTGGTACCGCGACAACTGTTAACGCCAGCACAATGTACCGAACCGGCTGCACTGGCACTTTTGGTGGCAGTGGTAGTGCAACCTGCCAAAATTAAGGCTGCTGCGCCCGCTGCAATCAGTGCGCCTTTGGTCAAAGCATTGGATGTAGACATGATGTTCTCCTGTGATTTAAGGCCTCGTCTGAGCGATCGAGGTAAACCTTAGTCGCACTGTCCGATGCTTCCTTACACAGTGCGATTCACATTTTTTGATACGCGATTTTTCTATGTGTGTGTTGTCACACAAGCTGCTGTTTTGTGACCTGAGTTACACGATGATGGCCGTTGGACTTTACATACTGGCTGCATGTGTTGAGCCATGGTGTACCAGCACATGATATTAATTTAACCTCACAGGAGTCACAAATGTCTATTCAATCGGTAATCTTAGCCATCTCTTTTGCAACTATCGCTTGCTCAATTCAGGCAGGCGAGTTTGGTAATCGCTGCACCACCGGCTTAACCAAAGGGGTGGTGGTCAACTCA
>CAYYBN010000014.1:0-633 GCA_964470225.1 uncultured Methylotenera sp.
TCAGCCCGCATACCAGTTATGGCGTATCCAACAGCGCCTTCCCCAAAGCGGGCGATAGCGGCGTCGGTGATTTGCTGGTCGGCCCCTTCCTGCAATGGGCACCCATCATGGGCGAGCAAGGCCCTAAATTTATGCAGCGGGTCGAATTGCAGTTTATTTTGCCTACCGGTGAATACAGTGCCAACCGCGAAATCAATCCCGGCAGCAATGCCTGGTCGTTTAATCCGTATTGGTCTGGCACCTATTTCTTTAGCCCGGAATGGACGGCTTCAGTGCGCGCCCATTATCTGTGGAACGGTAAAAACGATGACCCCAACCGCGGTTTTCAGGCGCTGGGCGCCAACTCCACGCGTGCCGGTCAGGCGGTTCACACCAACTTTGCCATGGAATATGCGTTTACCCCGCAATTGCGTCTTGGGATCAACGGTTACTACCTGAAGCAGACCACCGATACCCAAATGAACGGCAATGATGTCGAAGGCCGTCGCGAGCAGGTATTGGGTCTGGGGCTGGGTGGCGTTTACAGTTTTTCCAAAGAAGACCACCTGATGTTTAACTTCTACGATGAGATGGCGGTGAAAAACCGTACCGAGGGTGAGCGTTACAACCTACGCTTTGTCCATCACTTTTAAT
>CAYYBN010000014.1:643-17526 GCA_964470225.1 uncultured Methylotenera sp.
ATGCACCGAGGTCATCATGAACGCCATACATGCACAAGCCATACAGATGCCGCGCAACCGTGCGGATACGGCGCCCTTGCTCAAGTTTCCAACTGAGGATGGTTCGCGTATTCCTTATGCGGTCTTCAGTTCACAAGCGGTATACGAACTAGAGCAGGAGCGTATTTTTCGCGGCCCGACCTGGAGTTTTTTGGGGCTGGAAGCTGAAATCCCTAACCCAGGCGATTTTAAAAGCACTTTTGTCGGCGACACGCCGGTGGTGATGACGCGTACCCAGCAAGGTGAATTGGCGGTCTGGGTTAACCGCTGCGCCCACCGTGGCGCCCAGGTTTGCCGTCAGGCCAGAGGCAATGCCAGCGAGCACACCTGTGTCTATCACCAGTGGAGTTTTGACTGCGAGGGTAACTTGCAGGGGGTGCCTTTCCGCCGTGGCCAGAAAGGCATGGCGGGTATGCCCAAAGACTTTAATCCCAAAGCGCACGGCTTGAAACAGTTGCGTGTCGATAGCTACAAGGGGCTGGTATTTGCCACCTTTAGCGAGAGTGTGGCGCCCTTGCCCGACTATATCGGCCCTGAAATGCGGCCTTGGATAGACCGTATTTTCCATAAGCCGATTGAGTACCTCGGTTGCACCCGCCAGTACTCCAAGTCTAACTGGAAGCTGTATCTGGAAAACGTCAAGGATCCTTACCACGCCAGCTTGCTGCATCTGTTTCATACCACCTTTAATATTTTCCGGGTGGGCATGAAGGCGCGTTCGATTCCTGATGCCACCCATGGCTTGCACAGCATTATCACCGCCACCAAAAACGAGGTGCAAACTGCCGATGCCTACAAGGCACAAGCCATCCGCTCGTTTGACGAGGGCTTTCAACTCAAGGATGACAGCTTGCTGGGCCAGATTCAGGAGTTTGACGAGCTGACCACCAACCATATCCAGCCTATCTTTCCGCAACTGGTGGTACAGCAAATCCACAATACGCTGGTGGCGCGGCAGTTGCTGGCCAAAGGCCCCAATAATTTCGAGCTGATTTTCCACTTTTTTGGCTATGTCGATGACTCGCCGGAACTGCGGGCCATGCGGCTTAAACAAGCCAATCTGGTGGGTCCAGCAGGCTATATCTCAATGGAAGACACCGAGGCCACCGAACTGGTGCAACGCGGCACCGTGCGTGATGGCGACGCCTGCTCGGTGATTGAAATGAGTAAAGACCAACCCGAGCAACAAGATACGCTGATTACCGAGAGCCTGATCCGCCGTTTCTGGGTCGGTTATCAGCAACTCATGGGTTTTTAAGGAGTACACACCATGCAAGAACTACAGACCTGGTTTGAAGTGCAACAGTTACAGCAAGCCTATATTGCGGCGCTGGATAACGACCAGCTTGAGCGCTGGCCACAGTTTTTTACCGAAGACTGTCACTACAGCATCGTGCCAAAAGAAAACTTCGATGCAGGCTTGCCCATAGCCATGATTTACTTTGATAACCGCAATATGCTGGAAGACCGCGTCACCTCTTTGCGTCATGCCAATATTTTTGAAAGCCATACCTACCGCCATATGACTTCTGGCCTGATGCTGCATGCCAGCAATGACGATGAGGTACAGGCCGAATCCAGCTATGTGGTGGTACAAACGCTGCAAAACGGTGAGTCACACGTCTATCAGACCGGCCGTTATATCGACCAGATTGTGCGTACCGAGCAGGGTTGGCGCTTCAAACGGCGGCAGGTGGTGTATGACACCTCGCGTGTACAAACCTTGCTGGCGACCCCGATATGAGTCCCGTGCAGTTACATCGCTGGCTGGACATCGGGGCGGTGGAGGCGTTTAGCGAGGATGAACCGGTTGCAGTGGAGGCGGCTGGTATACAGATGGCCATTTTCCGTCTTGAAGACCAGTTATATGCCCTGCATGACCTGTGTACGCATGGCGTGGCGCGATTGTCTGAAGGCTATGTGGAAGATGGTTGTATCGAGTGTCCGCTGCATCAGGGGCTGTTTGATATTCGTACCGGCGCGGCCAAGTGTGCGCCTGTGACCGAGGCAGTGCGCAGTTTTCCGGTGCGTGTTCGCGATGGTCGGGTAGAGGTGGCCATGGCCGAACAGCCAGCGCTGCCAGACACAGTCACCGCAGACCAACCACAGGCGCAGCCCGGTCACTACAGTGCTACCCTGCTTGAAGTACGGCCACTCGCCAGCGATGTGCGACTGCTCCGTCTGGCACTGGACGTGTCTGCAGACAGCCATGTGGAACCGGAAGCGGCTGAGCCTTTTGCCTGGCGACCAGGGCAGTATGTAGACATCGTGCAGAATCAGGTCAGACGCAGCTACTCACTGGCGGCGGTCGATGGCCGGGAGCTGACCTTGCATGTCCGCCATCTGCCGGGGGGCGTGTTCACCGACCAGCTATTTGGCAGTGGTGGTGCAGCGCCGCTCATCGGTGTCGGTGACCGCTTGCAGATAGACGGCCCACATGGCCAGTTTGGCCTGCAAGCCGGGACGCGACCCAAGCTGATGCTGGCGACCGGCACCGGCTTTGCACCGATACAAGCCATGTTACAGGCGCTGATAGCGGCGGCCAATCAGTCGCCGGTGTATTTTTACTGGGGTGGGCGGCAGTTGCCTGACCTTTATCTGCATGCACAATGCTTAAGCTGGGCAACGCGTTACCCGTGGTTTCATTACGTGCCGGTGCTGTCACAAACAGCCCCGGCAGGCTGGGTCGGGCGATTGGGCTATGTCACAGACGCCGCGATACTGGATTGGCCAGACATGCAGCCCTTTGAAGTGTATGCCTGTGGTTCACCAGCCATGGTCGCTACTGCGAAAACCCTGTGTTTGCAACACGGGCTGGCAGCAGAGGCTTTTTTCGCCGATGCGTTTTTCTCGCAAGCCGACCGTCATCCGCTCAAGCAAGACGGACAAGCGTATATGCAAGAATCGGCGTCCAAGGCTACCTGAAGGATTCCGTGGCGTTTCAGCTTATGACTGCATCCTGCGCGCACTGCCAAAACGGCGAGTCTCCGACGGTGATTCGCCAAATCGGCGTTTGTAATCGATGGCAAAGCGGCCCATGTGGTTAAAGCCCCAATGCATGGCAATGTCGGTGATGGATTGTGTTTGCTGATGATCGAGCAAGGCCTGACGCACCCGATCCAGCCTGACCTGACGCAGATAGTCCATGGGGCTGACGCCGCGATAGCGCTGGAACCCGGCAAACAATGTGCGCGCACTGACCCCGGCCCGCGCCGCCAGCGATTCTATGGTGATGCTCTCGGCCGTATGGGCCTGAATATAGTCTTCGACGCGTTTGATGTAGTACGGCGCAATCGCATGCACGGGTGTCTCCATGTTCAGGTTATGCGCTTGTCCATACAGCAGGGCATTAAACAGTGTCGATTCAAACTGCTCAAACACTTTGGGGTGCTGTAATTGTGGGTAAGGGTTGCGCATGTTGTCGGCCAGCATGCCCAGCAGTTTAAGAAAATATTGTCCGGCTGTTGTATCCAGTGCCAGGTTGGGCGCAAACTCCAGCGGTTTTTCCAGCTGCGGCATGCCCAGATGCTGGGCACAGTGGGTGTCCAGCCGCTCGCGCTCAATACGCAAAATCACATCGGCACTGTTGGCTTCCCATAAAATTTCGAGTGGCAGCGTTGGTGAGACCAGTGAGGCATTACACGGGGTAGAGACAAAACGCTGGTTGCCGCAGCGGATTTGCGAACTGCCATTGACCGGAATGTGTATCAGAAAAAAACTGTCCAGCCGACCCGGGTCTATCAACACCTCGTGTGGATATTGCAGGCGGTTGAGTGACAGGCTACCCTGACGGATATGATGCATGCTGGCCACGCCGGCATCCGCACAGTTATTACGTACCTTCAGCAAGTGAGGCTTGAATACCTGCCCCACACAATGCCGGACTTCATCCATATCGGTCGAGCGGAATACCAGACTATCCTCATCAAACAACGGCTGTTCCATGGATGCCAGCATGGCGCTACAAGGCCCCTGTGCGGTCAGGCTACGCTCTAATACAGTGCTTGGGCTTTGTAACATGGTGCACCTCTTCCACAGGGCATGACAGCCTGATTGCACTATCCGGATACTGCGTGCAGTTTTTGGATAATGATGGCTATCTTTTTGTATTCAAAAGAATTTTAAACGCGACATACACTGCATAAAAGCAAAACGCATACCAGTGTCTGGTATGCGTTGGTGGGGTGTCAGAGATGTATGAAGCGAATCAGATCAAATTATGTCCGGGCTTTGTGCTGTAGTGCCGCCAGCATCGGTTGCAAATACTTACCCGTATAACTCTCTTTGATGTTAGCCAGTGTTTCTGGTGTACCAACACCGACCACCATGCCGCCACCATCGCCACCTTCTGGCCCCATGTCAATCAGCCAGTCTGCGGTTTTAATCACATCCAGATTGTGCTCGATAATCACCACTGTGTTGCCTGCATCACGCAGCCGGTGAATCACATCCAGCAGTAGCTGAATGTCGGCAAAGTGCAAACCGGTGGTGGGTTCATCGAGAATATACAGCGTGCGGCCAGTATCACGCTTGCTGAGTTCGAGTGCCAGCTTCACGCGCTGAGCCTCGCCGCCAGACAACGTAGTGGCAGACTGCCCCAGCGTGATGTAGCCAAGGCCAACATCGAGCAGTGTTTTCAGTTTGCGGGCGATGACGGGTTGCGCATTGAAAAACTGGTGCGCCTGTTCTACGGTCATCTCCAGCACTTCGCGGATATTTTTGCCTTTGAACTGGATTTCCAGTGTTTCGCGATTGTAGCGATGGCCTTTGCATACGTCGCAAGGCACATACACATCGGGTAGAAAGTGCATTTCAACACGCAGTACTCCATCGCCCTGGCAGGCTTCGCAGCGGCCGCCCTTGACGTTAAACGAGTAGCGGCCGGGCCCGTAGCCACGCGCACGGCTTTCCGGTACGCTGGCAAACAGGTCACGAATCGGCGTAAACAAGCCGGTGTAGGTGGCCGGATTAGAGCGCGGTGTACGGCCTATCGGGCTTTGGTCTACATCCACTACCTTGTCAAAAAACTCCAGACCTTCAATACTCTGGTGCGGTGCAGCCTCGGTGCTGCTGCCATACAAATGGCTGGCCACCACGCGATACAGGGTGTCATTAATCAGGGTGGACTTGCCACTGCCGGAGACGCCAGTGACGCAGGTGAGCAAGCCTACCGGAATCTCGACACTGACATTTTTCAGGTTATTGCCGGTGCTGCCATTGAGCTTGATCCATCGTGCCGGATCCGGCTGGGTGCGAGGTAATTTGAACTGAATCTGCTTTTTACCACTGATATATTGTCCGGTCAGCGAGTTGGGGTCAGCCTCGATTTCGGCCGGTGTGCCGCAAGCCACGATGCGGCCACCATGTTCACCGGCGCCAGGCCCAATATCCACCACAAAGTCGGCCAATTGAATCGCGTCCTGGTCATGCTCGACCACAATCACACTGTTGCCGATGTCGCGCAGGCGCTTGAGTGTTTCCAGCAAGCGGTCATTGTCGCGCTGATGCAAGCCTATCGACGGTTCATCCAGCACATACATGACGCCGGTCAGGCCGCTGCCAATTTGCGAGGCCAGCCGGATACGTTGTGCCTCGCCGCCAGACAATGTTTCGGCGGAGCGTGACAAGGACAAATAATCCAGACCAACATTGGTCAAAAATTTGAGGCGGCTTTCGATTTCCTTGACGATTTTGTCGGCAATTGCCAGCTTTTGTCCGCTCAGTTGCAGGGTCTGGAAGAACGTGAGTGCCTGCTTGAGCGGGATTTCACAGACCTGATGAATATTGCGCTCACCGACCTTGACGTGTCTGGCCTCACGGCGCAAACGCGTGCCGCTACAATCCGGGCAACTGGTGGCGTTGATGTACTTGGCCAGCTCGTCGCGCACGGCACTAGAATCACTTTCGCGGTAACGGCGTTGCAAGTTGTTGATAATGCCTTCAAAGGTATGCGTCTTGCTAAAAAAAGTGCCGCGCTCATTCAGATATTTAAATGGAATCTGCTCGCGTCCTGAGCCGTAGAGCAGAATCTGTTGTATCGAATCGGGCAGCGCTTCAAACGGCGCTTCGAGGTCAAACACGTAGTGCTGGCTAAGAGAGGCCAGCATCTGGAAGTAAAACTGGTTGCGTTTATCCCAGCCTTTAATCGCACCGCTGGCTAGGGATAAATGCGGGAAAGCCACCACGCGCTTCGGGTCGAAAAAGGTCACTTGACCCAGCCCGTCGCACTTGGGGCAAGCACCCATCGGGTTGTTAAAGCTGAATAAACGCGGTTCGAGTTCCGCCAGTGAGTAGTCACACACTGGGCAGGAAAACTTCGCCGAGAACAAATGTTCTTTGTCAGTATCCATTTCTAGCGCGATGGCTTTGCCGTCGGCCAGCCGCAAGGCGGTTTCAAAGGATTCGGCAATGCGCTGCTTCATGTCTTCACGCACTTTCAGGCGGTCAACCACCACATCCACGCTGTGTTTGCTGGTTTTGGCCAGTTGCGGCAGCTCGTCCATTTCATAGACTTTGCCATCAATACGCAAGCGCACAAAACCTTGTGCCTTCAGCGTATCAAACAAATCCAGCTGTTCGCCTTTACGGTTGGACACCACCGGCGCCAATATCATCAGTTTGGTGTCTTCCGGCAGCTTGAGAATGCTGTCCACCATCTGACTCACGGTTTGTGCTTCCAGCTTGATGCCGTGGTCGGGGCATTCCGGATCACCGGCACGCGCGTACAACAAACGCAGGTAATCGTGAATTTCAGTCACTGTGCCAACGGTAGAACGCGGGTTATGCGAGGTGGATTTTTGTTCGATGGAAATGGCAGGTGACAAGCCTTCAATCAGGTCGACATCCGGTTTGTCCATGCGTGCCAGAAACTGTCTGGCATAAGCAGATAAACTTTCTACATAGCGACGCTGTCCTTCTGCATACAAGGTATCAAACGCAAGTGAAGATTTGCCAGAGCCGGACAGTCCGGTCACTACCACCAGTTGATTACGCGGAATATCGAGATTGATGTTCTTGAGATTGTGGGTGCGCGCCCCGCGAATTTTGATAAATTCCATGATACTTTCACGAACAGACAGCCAACCTGATAATATACGCAATTATTCAAAATTAAGCCAAGTTTTCTTCCTCACCCCATGCAGTTCTCCGAAAAAATGACCCGTCTGGAAACCCGTGCCACCGTGGCGCTGGCTTCCATCTATGGCTTACGTATGCTGGGCATGTTTTTGATTTTGCCTATGTTTGCCATTTATGCTGAAACCCTCAAGGGCGGAAGTAACCATGCGCTGATTGGGCTGGCACTGGGCGCCTATGGCTTTATGCAGGTGATTTTACAATTGCCGTTTGGCATGGCCTCGGATAAATATGGCCGCAAAAAACTGATTTACCTGGGTCTGTTACTGTTTGCCAATGGCAGCATTTTGGCAGCCATGGCCACAGATATATATATGGTCATTTTCGGCCGTGCCATTCAAGGTGCCGGGGCCATTTCCGCTGTGGTCACTGCGTTGGTGGCCGACTCCACGCGTGAAGAACATCGCACCCAGGCCATGGCCATGATAGGTGCGACTATCGGGTTGACATTTGCCGCCTCGCTGGTATTAGGCCCGTTGCTTAACCAGTGGATAGGCGTACCGGGCATCTTTTGGCTTACCGCCGTGTTGTCCATCCTCGCGATTCTGGTGGTCAAATTTGCCGTGCCCGAACCCATGCACGCGCACTTTCACTCCGATGCCCAGGCCGTACCCTCTAGAATCGGTGAAGTGCTGCGCGACACCCAATTACTACGCCTCAACTTTGGCACCTTTTGTCTGCACGGCGCACAAATGGCCATGTTCATGGTGGTGCCGTTTGCCATCAAAGCCAACACCGGCCTCAATGAAAACGCCCACTGGCAAATCTATCTACCGGTGCTGGTGCTGTCGTTTATTCTCATGGTACCCGCCATCATCTACGGCGAGAAAAAAGCCAAACTCAAACCGGTATTTGTCAGTGCCATTGGCCTCATGTTGCTGACGCAATTGGCATTTATGTTTAGCCTGCACAGCCTTACCGGTATTGTATTGACGCTGTTTTCCTACTTTGTGGCGTTTAATATCCTCGAAGCCTCCCTGCCCTCGCTGATTTCCAAAATGGCACCGGTCGCCGCCAAAGGCACTGCCATGGGTGTGCACAACACCGCGCAATCATTTGGCATGTTTTTAGGCGCCGCGCTGGGTGGATGGCTGTCGCACCACTACGGTAATAGTGTGGTGTTTGCCTTTTGCAGTGCGCTGATGCTGATCTGGTTTGTGCTGGCCTTGGGCATGCACACGCCGCCCAGTGTCAAAACCAAAATGTTTCACATGCAAGGGCTGGATGACGCACAAGCGGCGCAACTGGCACATGATGTACGCGCCATGGAAGGCGTCTACGAAGCCGTGGCAATTCCCTCCGAAACCATGCTTATGGTAAAGTTGGAAAATCAGCGCAGTAAAGAATTTCAGGCGGCATTGTCGCAAGCAATCATGAATCGAATCGGGAGTTAAGCACTATGGCATCGGTCAACAAGGTTATTTTGATGGGCAATCTCGGACGCGACCCGGAAGTGCGCTACATGCCCAACGGTGAGGCCGTGGCCAACTTCAGCATTGCCACCACCGAAAACTGGAAAGACAAATCTGGCGTTAAACAAGAAAAAACCGAATGGCATAACATCGTCATGTACCGTCGCTTGGCCGAAATCGCTGGCGAGTATCTGAAAAAAGGCCGTCCGGTATATATCGAAGGCCGTTTGCAAACACGTAAATGGGAAAAAGACGGCGTGACCCGCTACAGCACCGAGATTGTGGCCGACCAGATGCAAATGCTGGGCACCGGCCGTGATGGCGGCAGCGCGGCTTATGAGGGTGGTGACATGGACCAGGGCGGCGGCATGGATGACTACAATCAGGCCCCTGCCCGTCAACCTGCAATGAGCGCCCCGGCACCAAACCGCGGCTTTAGCCAGCCCGCACCGGCTGCCGGAAAACCGGCCAACAATTTTGATGACTTTGATGACGATATTCCGTTTTAGAAACGACTAAAATTCATAATGTAAATAAATTAGCGGAGCCAATTGATTTGGCTCCGTTTTTTATTGTTTACATCATTCTGAGAGAGGAATACTATTTTTGTAAAAAGCTCATTTGGAGAGTGTAAACAAATGAGTAATCCTGTTCTTGTCAGAACTGTCATTTTTGAATCTAGTGAGAGATTTCCTATTCTTGTTGATAGGGGTTCTGGTACACCTCTTTTTGATTCCACCGTAAATTGTGTTTCTGGATTAAGAGCCAGAAACAAAGCGACTAATACAATTGATGGGGTGTCCTGAGTTTTGTGTATACGGCTGTTGATTTTTTCCTAGGATTGAAATGTTTGCAACACTGCTTAAAGCGGTACTGCTTTTGTCGAACTCACACGCAGCCATGATGGGTAGTCTGATTACGGCATAAACCTCTCTAGCAAATTTGTGGCGATTCAAAGTAACTACTGAGTAATACACAAAGTAGACAGGCCTGAAAAGCAAGTTTAGTTATGTAACCATAGTTGATGAGCCAGCGTAGGGAGTGCCTGTTTTTGATACCTCGCATGAAATGCTTAATTTCTGTATCAATCTTCATATTCCAGTACACCCTACTATGCCACCATGATAATCAATCACTTTGAAGTGCAAAGGCACTCTTGCATTCAAACAATTAATCTTATTCCACCCTTCCTCCCATTAACAAATCAGACAAACCTAGTTTGATGCATGCTCAGTCATTCCTTGACACCCATTTCAGCGCACCTCTATAATCCAAAGCATCGTAAAGCAATGCAACTTTCCCACCTTAAGTTGTAAGAATATCTATTGCTATGGCTCATCAGCCCCTGTTCCGCGCCGCTGCCCTCAATGCTCAAAAAAATAACTGGCTTGGGCATATTCTACTTATCCGGCCTGTCAGCTATCAGTTTTTAACCCTGCTTGCTGTGCTATTTGCCTGTCTGCTGATTGCCTTTATGGTGTGGGGCAGCTACACCAAACGCAGTACGGTGGTGGGGCAACTGGTGCCTGAAAATGGCTTGGTCAAGGTGTATGCGCCGCAACTTGGCGTGGTTGCTGAAAAGAGCGTTCAAGAGGGCCAGCATGTGAATCAGGGCGATGTGCTGTTTATTTTGTCTAGCGAGCGTTACACCGATACCGGGCATTCAATTCAGGCCTCTATCAGTGAGCAACATGAATTGCAACGGACTTCTTTGCAAGAGGAGTATGACAAAACCAGGTTGCAACAGCGCGACGAGCAGCAGGCATTGCAATCGCGTATTGCCGGTTTACAGGATGAATTGGCCAGGCTGGAGGGCCAGTTTACTGCGCAACAAACACGGGTGCGTTTGAGTGATGAGGCGTTCAAACGTTACCAGGGCTTACTGGAACAGAATTACATTTCGCGTGAGCAGACCCAGCAAAAGCAGGAAGATTTTCTCGAACAATCGTCACGGCTGGACAGTATTTTGCGCGAACGCTCGCGCATGCAGCGCGAACTGGCGGCACGTCGCGATGAGTTGTCTGGCTTGCGTGTTAAACATCAAAATCAGTTGGCGCAAATTGACCGTACCATCTCTGGCGTGAGCCAGCAGTTGACCGAGAGTGAAGCCAAGCGCCGGTTGGAGATTCGTGCTTCCGAGTCTGGCACGGCGACTGCGGTTTCTGCCAGCTTGGGGACTGCGGTGGATGGTAGCCGTCCGCTGGTGAGCATCGTACCTGAGGGGGCGCAGTTGCAGGCGCATTTGTATGCGCCTAGCCGTGCGGTGGGATTTATCCGCGAGGGCTCGCCGGTGCGCATGCGTTACCAGGCTTACCCTTACCAGAAATTTGGTCAAGCCAACGGCAAGGTGATGTCGGTTTCGCGCACAGCGCTGTCGGCTTCTGAAATATTTACCATGGGTAACCCCGCTGGCAACGGACAAAACAGCGAGCCGTTGTACCGCATTACGGTGGCGCTCGATCAGCAAAGTATTCGTGCGTATGGTCAGCCGCAACCCTTGCAGGCCGGGATGTTGCTGGATGCCGATGTCATGCTGGAAACCCGACGCCTGTACGAATGGGTGCTGGAACCGCTGTTCAGCTTGACTGGCAAGCTGTAGTGGCCACTGAACAATAACTTTTATGATTAAAGCGCCTGCATCATGTCCTTTATAAATCAACTGTCTTTTGGCCTTGGCCGCCGTTTGCCCTGTGTGCTGCAAACCGAGGCGACCGAGTGTGGTTTAGCCTGTCTGGTCATGGTGGCCAACTACCATGGCTTTCATACTGACCTCGCCACTCTGCGTCGCACCTTTTTAATTTCGATTAAAGGCACCACGCTGAATTATCTGATGGCGATGGCGCAGTCGATTGGCTTTACCACCCGTCCAGTCAAACTGGAACTGGAAGATTTAAAAGACTTGCGCAGACCCTGCATCCTGCACTGGAATTTCAATCACTTTGTGGTGCTGAAAGAAGTAACGGCCCGTCATGTGGTGGTCCTAGACCCGGCCATGGGTGAACGCAAGTTGACCTATGCCGAGGTATCGGCAGCGTTTACGGGCGTTGCGCTTGAGCTGTGGCCGAATCCGGGCTTTAAACGCGTGACGTTTAAGCAGTCGGTAAAACTACGCGACATGATGGGCCATGTGACCGGCCTTTACCGCTCCATGGGGCAGATTCTGCTGCTGGCGCTGGCGTTGGAAGTGTTTGCGCTGGTGGCACCTTTTTACATGCAGTGGGTGGTGGACCACGTGATTGTCAGTGCCGACCGTGACCTGCTGACCACGCTGGCGTTAGGGTTTGGCTTGTTGATGCTGATACAACAGGCCATTGCCACTGTGCGTGCCTGGGTCATCATGCACATGTCTACCACGCTGAATGTGCAGTGGCGTGCCAACCTGTTTTCGCACCTGATACGGCTACCAGTCGACTTTTTCGAGAAGCGCCATCTGGGCGATGTGGTGTCGCGTTTTGGTGCCATTGATCAGATACAGCACACGCTGACCAGTACCTTTGTCGAGGCAATACTGGACGGTGTGCTGACCATTGCCACGCTGGTGATGATGTTTCTGTATAGCCCGAGCATGGCCTGGATCGCCGTAGGCGCCATGCTGTTGTATGCGTTGGGGCGCTGGGTGTGGTTTCGGCCATTGCGCAACGCCACCGAAGAGCAGATTGTGCATACTGCCAAACAGCAAACCCATTTTATTGAAACCGTGCGCGGTGTGCGTAGCATAAAGCTATTCCAGCGGCTGGATGAGCGGCGTACCAGTTGGCTGAGCCTGTTTGTCGATCAGGTGAATGCCGATTTGCGCAGCCAGAAATTACAGGTGCTGTACCGTTTACTGAATGGGCTGTTGTTTGGCGCAGAACGTGTGTTGATTATCTGGCTGGGTGCCAGGTTGGTGATTGCCGGTGATTTTAGTGTCGGTTTGCTGCTGGCTTTTATCGCCTACAAAGACCAGTTTGTACAACGGGTGAGCGGGCTGATAGACCGGCTGGTGGAAATTCGCATGCTGCACCTGCAAGGCGAGCGTTTGTCTGATATTGCGCTGGCCGAACAGGAGCCTAATCCGGTGGATGTGTTGAGCGCGCAAGAGGTGGGCAAGCTGCCTGCAGACATCACCGTGCGTAACCTCAAGTTTCGCTATGCCGATGGCGAGCCATGGGTGCTGGATGGCGTGAATTTACACATTGCTGAAGGCGAGTCTGTGGCCATCGTTGGGCCGTCCGGGTGTGGCAAGTCCACGCTTATCAGCCTGATGCTGGGCATCCGGTCAGCCAACGAAGGCGAGCTACTGGTGGGTGGTCAGCCTATTGCCAAGTTGGGCCTGCACCAGTTGCGCGGCATGATAGGTACTGTGTTGCAAGACGATGCCCTGTTTGCAGGTTCGATTGCCGATAACATTGCCTTTTTTGATCCACAGATGGACATGGCATGGGTGGAGGAATGCGCACGCAAAGCGGCGGTGTATGACGAAATCATGGCCATGCCTATGGGCTTTAGTACCCTGATAGGCGACCTTGGTGCGGCATTGTCCGGTGGCCAGAAACAGCGTATTTTGCTGGCACGTGCCTTGTACAAGAGTCCACGTATTTTGTTGCTGGACGAAGCAACCAGCCATTTGGATGTTGAAAAAGAGTCTATCGTCAATCAGGCCATCAAGGCCTTACACATGACCCGTATCATTGTGGCGCATCGCCCCGAAACCATCGCCTCGGCTGACCGTGTCATTGTGCTGGAAGATGTCAGAACACTGCCTACACAGGAAGCCCGACCATAATGCGTGCCTTGCAAGTTTCGCGCCTGAGCATGACGGTCTGGTTATTTCTGGCCCTGCCAGCGCAAGCGCTCAAGCTGACCGACTTTGCAGAGTTTGAGGCGCGCGTATCGGGGTCACCGGCCAAGCAAATGCTGGTAAGCTCTCCCGACTTACCTGTGCCGCCTTGTGCTGATCATTTGCCTAACCGGCCATTGGTATTACTCGACGTGGTTGAGCAAGCCTTGTGCAACAGCCCTAAAACCGCCGAAGCGTGGGCCAGTGCGCGGGCACAGGCGGCGCAGGTTGGCGTACAGCGCAGTAATTATTTACCACGCGTAAGTCTGGTGGCGGGGTATTCTAAAATTCGCAACCGGGTAGAAAACTCGCAAATTCCGCTGCTGAATCAGGATAACGATATTCGGGCCCGCACCGCCAGTATTCGCTTGTCCTATCTGCTGGCCGATTTTGGCCAGCGTGCTGCCCAGCAAGACCAAGCCGAGTTTTTACTGACTGCTGCCAATGCTTTGCATGATGCGGTGTTGCAAGAAGTGTTTATGGCCTCGGCACAAGCTTATTTTGATTCTGTGACGGCTACAGCCACCCTGGCCGCCTTCGAAGAGTCGGAGAAATATGCCAAGGAAAGTCTGGCCGCAGCCTCTGCCAAGTTTGCTGCCGGTGTTGGCTTACTGACCGATAAATTACAGGCGCAAACCGCGTATGCGCAAGCCAGATTGGAACGTACCAAGGCGGATGGTGATTTGAAAAACGCATATGGCACGCTGGCCGCAGCCATGGGACTGATGGCTAACACGCCGCTGGTATTACGCAGTCGCGATAACCAGCTGGAGCAAACCGAGTTCGTGACACGCGTCGATGACATGATACACCAGGCGGTAGAGGCGCATCCGGCCATCGCTGCGGCGCGTGCCAAGTTACAGGCAGCCGAAGCTAAAATCAAAGGCGTACAAGCTGAAGGCCTGCCCAAGTTGAGTTTGAACTCCGAACTCAGCCGTACCGACCAGTTTGGCCAACAACAATTGGCCAACTTCCCGGCTTCCAATATCTACAGTAACAATTTCACAGTCGGCGTACAGCTGGATGTCCCGTTGTTTGAAGGCTTTGCGCGTGGCTATCAGGTACAAGTGGCCGAATCAGAACGACAAATGCGGCAAGCCGATTTGAATAAAGTTAGCCAGCAAGTGACCCTCGATGTGTGGAAGAGTTACAACGCCTTGCAGGCAGAGCGTGAAAATTTGCGTGCGACAGAAGAACTGATGAAGAACTCAGAAGAGGCGTTCAAGGTGGCACAAGGGCGTTACCGTGCCGGTGTTGGCAACATTATAGAACTGCTGAATGCGCAAACAGCGTTTAGCAGTGCGCGCCAGCAAAATATCAAGTCACTGGCCAGCTGGCGTGCCGCCAGACTCAAGCTAGCTGCTAGTATGGGCAATGTAGGATTATGGGCGATTGCTGATGGGCAACGCTAAGCTTTGCTACCGCATTGCTGGCTGCACGCTCTGGTTTTTTATGGTCGCGCCATTCGTTGCAAGCCATATTATTGTTTGATGTCCTGCGGCTTGCAGCCTTTGAAATGCAGGTGATCGGCATCATCCAGCGTAGTCTGATCACCATTGAGGCGTAAATCTACCGTACCATAATGATAGAGTTGTTTGTCGCTACTGTCCCGCACCAGCCCGACTTCATGGTCAGGCAGCATCAGCCAGGCTTCAGAGCCATCCGCACTTAGTTTCAAGCCAAACGACTGCATGTTGTCGCAGGTATAGCTGATGGCATCTTTGCCGTAACGTGGTTGTTGTGTCACCCCTTTGTCAAAGACGCTGGGAAGCTCGAAGCCTGCACAGTGGCACAACAAAAGTGGCAATAAAATTAAAAGAAAACGGCGCGTCATCTGCTTCTCATTGGTTAGTTAGGTATGGGTTGTATTGTGCCAGTCTATTTCGGCGGGCTCAATTGCCGAGCATCATTTGTCCGCGATTTTGTTGTGCGGCCCCGCATAGGCCGCCCGCTGCAAGCGATCCAGTATGCCATGCCAGGTGGGCGTATCGGGTGGGCTCTCAATCAAAATTTGCGTGGCTTGCTGCTGGTCTAGCGCGTGCAAGGCGGCATATAGACCTTGTGCAGCCGCTTCAGGCCAAAGTGGTAGGGTGATGCTATGGGCAATGTGTGGTTGCGTGGGCTCTCCAAACAGCAGGGCTGTGCACTGAGGGCTGCGTTCTGCGTGAGTGAGCAACGCGCTTCGTGAGGCAAACAGTTGGCAAGGCGTGCGCGGCGAGTAATGCAGCGCATGTTGTCCAGGCGCTTTCGGGCTCAACATGTTGAGTGGTAAAGCAGGTTTGCCTATCAGCTTGGCAATTTCTAGCTCGGTAATCATGCCATGTCTGAGCAGTTGCCAGTCGTCACCACTTACGCTGACAATGGTCGACTCTATACCTATTTTACATGGCCCACCATCAAGTACTGGCATGGCTGTACCAAGGCCTGCTTCTACATGGTCAGTGCTGGTTGGACTCAATTGTGTGTATTTATTCGCAGATGGTGCAGCCAGAGCCAGGCCACTCTGCCTCAGCAATTGCCTGGCAAGCGGGTGTGCTGGTACCCGTAATGCCACTGTCGGTTGATAGGCACGTATGCTAGGTAATACATGTTTTTGTGCGGCCAATACCAATGTTAACGGCCCTGGCCAAAAATGCGCCGCTAATTGACGTGCAATCTCTGGATAAGACGCTGCCCATGATGCTGCCTGTTCAGCCTCGGCTAGATGCACAATTAGTGGATTGTTGGCCGGACGTTGTTTGGCCGCATAAATTTTTTGAATCGCTGCATCATTGTGAGCGTCAGCCGCCAGACCATATACCGTTTCGGTGGGAACGGCCACCACCTCGCCTTGTTGCAACAATAGAATGGCCTCTGCCAATGAAACGCGCATCTCAATCTGTCAATCAGCTAAAAATGTAATTCTACTCCCTAACCTGTGCCTGATATAAAATGTTGTTTTTTTAAAAGGAAGCATCATGCAAATTCAAGTTGAGCGGCAACCTGCCGAAAGTACATTAATAGACTTGGGCGTATCCAAATGGCCAACCTGGAAAAAAGAAGTCTCTACTTTCGACTGGTTTTTTCATGAGCAGGAGCAGGCTTACATACTGGAAGGTGAATGCGTCGTCACGCCCGAAGGTGGCGCGCCGGTGACTTTTGCCAAAGGTGACTTCGTGACTTTTCCGGCCGGGCTCAAGGTGGTATGGCAGGTGAAGCAGCCGTTACATAAACATTATCATCTGGATGGCAATGTATTGACTCAAAGCTGGAAGCGCCTCAAGGCGGCGTTGAAGTGGTAGAAAAAACCAGTCGATTTTTCCGGTTTTTAACTAATTTGTAACAAAACTGTAAAAACGCAAAATAGGGGCTTGACCCAAAGTCTCAGCCCTATATAATGCGCACCTCGTTACGCAACAACGGTAACAAAAACAGCGAAAAGCTACTGTTCTTTAAAAATTGAGATGACTGATAAGTGTGGGTGTTTGTAGTTGTGTGGT